>NZ_BMOM01000026.1 GCF_014647075.1 Deinococcus aerophilus
GCCGCAAGCAAGCCAATCTGGAGCTGCTGATCTGGCTCTTTCTCCACCGCTACAACGCGTCATTACCTTGAACCCTCTACCCACTCTGACAGAATGGGCGACGTTGCGGATCTGGCTGGGGCGATCAGCGTGAGGGGTATTCCACCCTATGGTCGCCGTTGCTGGCCCCTTCCTGGCCTTCCTGTGAACCCGCACAGAAAACATCGTCTGGAACGTCTGTTTTTTTGGCCATTCTTCTGATTAGACAGAATGGCCATTTTTTGTTCGTTGTGGGCGTAAACAGACCTCGGCGTCACGGCAGATGGGGAGACCGGGCCGAGAAGACTCCGGGCATGTGGACCCCCGCGCGGGGCAGGTCCTCCAGCATCAGGCGGCAGTGGGTTCTGTGGCGGTTCCGGGTCACGGTGTCCGGACCCGCCATCCCTCTGGACCATTCCGTGGGGCACTTTTTCCTGTGGGGCACCTTTTGGGTCAGGACCCATTCTTCACGGCCCTACAGGTGCGCGCAGCGACTCACGTGCGGCGAAGTTGCCGCAGGCTCAGGAACCCGATCACCAGACTGCCAAACCCGGCGAGGACGATCAGGCGGTGGAGCAGTTCCCCCAGGGCCACGTCCTTCAGATGAAAAACCTGGAAGGTCAATGTTTCGAGCAGATGGGCCGCCCCGAGGATGATGGCGCCGGCCGAGATCCAGGACAGGGCCTTGCCGAACACGCTCCCCAACGTGGAGGTGCGGATCACCACGATCATCCACAGTGCCACGCTGACGAGGATCAGATCCAGAATCAAGTTTACGAGTTCCATGCGTGCTCCAGGTGGGGGCGAGAAGAAGGGGCACATCAGCACAACGACCCCAGCAGGCGTACTCCCCGGAGTGCGGCAGGCCGTCGCTGCCGACCTGGACCCTAGCTGAGCCAGTCTGCCAGAATCCTGACAGACCGCGCCAGAGGCGAGCCAGCCGTCTCGCCTAAACGCGGGGCCACCCGGGAGGATGTCAGAGTTGCGTGAGGGCTGCCCAGGTATCCTGGATGCCATGATGTCTGGTCCGGGTATGGACTCCGGGGGGTCAGCTGCGCCCCCGGACGCTCCCGCCAGGGTACAGGCCCGGCCCGGCCTGACCCTGGCGGCGCTGGGCCGCTGGACGTTGTTTGTCGGGACCCTGCTCACCGCAACACTCGGCATCTTCGCCGTTCGTCTGGGAGACCATGACCGGGTGACCATCATGCTGCTCGCCGATGCCGGCAGCGCCATCAACCGCCACCGCGCCCTCGAGTGGCAGGGCCTCGCTGCCCAGACCCGAACTCAGGACCTCCTCTCGTCGGCGGAAGACAGCCAGCAGCGACTGCAGCGCGTATGGAACAGGCTTGAGCAGGTCCACACCCGGGAACACGCTGGAGTGCTGCTCGCGCTGCGGCCGCTGCGCACTCCTCGGTTCCACGCCGAGGAGACACTGATGCGCCGGCTCTTCTCGGAGCTGCTTTCGGTCGTTGGAGAAGAGCGTGCACTCTTCGGCCCGTCTTCCGCCGACACCCGGAGTCTCGAGATCGAGCGCATCAGCCGCATCTCCGAGCGCCTGGAGATCCTGATCGAGCGCATGCGTGTGGAGCGGGAAATGGAAGCGGAACGCATGCTGGCGACCGCGATGCACCTGTTTCTCCTTACCCTGCTGGCCGGGGTGGGCACCCTGGTCCTCTTCATACGGCGGTTCCAAGACGTTCAGCACCTGACAGGTCAGCTTCGGCGGGACCGTCAGGAAGCGCGGGAACGCGAAACGCGCGATTCCCTCACCGGCGTGTGGAACCGTCTGGGTCTGCAGGCCACCTATGACCTGCACTGGAGCGCAACAGAGTGCATGGTGGTGATGCTTGACCTCAACCGGTTGAAGACGGTCAACGACACCGGTGGCCACGCTGCTGGCGACGTCTATCTGCGCAAGACGGCCCAGGCATTGACGGCGGCCACGCCGTTTCCGGGTGAGGTGGCCCGCTGGGGCGGAGACGAGTTCGTGGTGCTGTTGCCGGGCAGCAGTGAGGACGTGGCCCACCGGCTGGCCCGGCAGGCCATGCACGCCATCGGCGAAGTCGACGGCCTACCGCCCTTTGCGTATGGCCTCGCCGTGGCCCCACCGGCGCGACCGCTGCAGCGGGCCCTGGCACTGGCCGACGCGGCGATGTATGAACACAAGGACCGGCAGCGGCAGCGCCTCAGTCCGGCAACCGACCCGCGCACGGGAATCACGGTGGAGGAGTTCTCGGTGCGGCTGGAACAGCTGGAAACGCCCCAGCAGGTGCTCGGGGTGGGCCTGCCTCTGGTCCGGGATCTGCTGGGCTTCACGGTGGCCATCTACCTGGAACGTGCCGACGACGTCTTTACGCTGCGGCACCTGCTGGCTCCTTCCCCGGCCACCGGGCCGGTGGCCCAGCTGGGGGACCGTTACCGGGGCGACCATGGCCTGCTGGGCCGGGCCATCAGTGGCGGTCAGTCGGTGTGGAGCAACGACTATTCCAACGAGCCCGAAGCCCTGCCGCAGTGGACGGAGCTTGATATCCGCAGCCTGCTGCTGGTTCCGGTGCGCTGCCGCGCACAGGTGCAGGGTGTGCTGGGTCTGGCACAGTTGCAGACCTGGCAAGCCGTCACTCCGCAGGCGCGGCGGCTGCTCGAGGCTGTGGCCGGTCGGCTCGGCCACGCCATGGAGCAGGAACGGGCGGTAGACGCGGCCCGACGAAGCCTGTGGGGTGGACTCTTTGCCCTGGGTGTGGCGCTTGAGGAGCGTGATCTGGAGACTGCCGGGCACACCGAGCGGGTTCTGACGCAGGCCCAGGCGGTGGGCCGTCACCTGGGGCTGACGCGGGAGGCGCTCGACGCCCTGAGCCAGGGAGCGTTCCTGCACGACATCGGCAAGCTCACCATCCCCGACGCCATTCTGAGAAAACCCGGCCCCCTCACGCCAGAGGAATGGACCGTCATGAAAACGCATGCACAGCGCGGACATGACATTGCCCGGCGACTGCCCGACCTGCCCCCGGCCACCTTGACGGTGGTGCGCAGCCACCACGAACGCTGGAACGGTGAGGGCTATCCGGACGGTCTGGTCGGCGACGCGATTCCCCTGGAGGCGCGGATCTTCGCGGTGTGCGACGTGTACGACGCCCTGACCCACGCCCGCCCTTACAAGGCCGCGTGGACACCGGCGGCGGCGCTCGCCGAGATCGAGGCCCAGCGGGGCAGGCATTTCGATCCGGCGGTCGTGGACGCCTTTGTGGCGATGTTCGCTCCGTGCGGTCCTCTGGCGTCACCCGCCGCACCGCCGCACGGCGCCGCAGAAAGTCCTGCACAAAGAATGCCCGGGAGGTGACGTTCTGCAGTTCTCAAGCCGGAACACCACGAATCATCTTTTCACCTAACAGGTCTTAGGTGAAAAGATGATTCGTGGTGCGGTACCGGATCGCCGGCCTCCTGTGAACCAGCTCATCACTCGGCGTGCACCTGGGTTGCGTCCGGAGTGTCCCCGGCGGGCCGCGCCCGGGTCCGGCTCCAGGCGGCGCGCACCTCTGCGAACACTGCGGCATTCAACCGGCGCACAGTTTCCCAGTCCGCTTGCCTGGTGGGAAAGTGCCGCTCGAGGCGCTGCTGCACGAACCCGGTCAGCAGCGCCTCGGTGGCCAGCCGGTGTTCCGGGGAGGGTCCCGGCTCCAGCCAGCGCATGGTCCGCGTGAGGGCCCAGGCGTACACCGCCCGGTCCTGTTCCTGCAACACATTCAGCCGCCCGATCATGTTCAGCAGGTGCCCCGAGTGAAGTCCCTGTCTGTTCCGGGGCAGCAGTCCGCCGAAAAAGCCGCCCACATCCTGGTAAGTCGCGAGGGCCAGGAGGCGGGAAAGCGTGTATGGCGTTCCAGGCAGCGTGAAGGCACCGTATTCCAGAGGGATGCCTTCCCTGCGCCGGTCCGGTGGAGGGACCTGCGGCAGCTTCAGTCCTGTTCCAGCAGAAAGCCCCGGACCTGACCCAGTCCTCCGGTGTTCAGGAGCACCCGGCCGGTGGACCGGTGAATCAGCGCCGGCGTGCTGCGAACGCCACTGCTCTCCGTCAGCGCGGCAAATGCTCTTGGCTGCTGCTGGCGGTGCACGACCTCGATCTGGGCGTCAAACTGGCCCTTCAGGGGTCTGGCGAGCATCAACTTCAGGCGCTCGCAGCTGGGGCAGTGATCCTGGGTCAGCAGCACAAAGGGCGCGGTGGGGCTCCGGGTCTCAGCCATGGCCCACCTGCACACTGGGCTGAAGATCAGGAAAGCCCCCCGCCCACAGCGCGTCAATGTCGGCGTCCGTGAGCGGCTCCGTCGCGATTTTGCTGTAGTTGCTGCCCTTGGCGCTGAAGAAGTCGTGGGTGGTGCCGCGCGTCTGAATGCCGTTATGAACCACCGGATGGATGGCCTCGTCGGAGAAACTCCGTTCCAGGCCCAGGTTGTCGGCCAGCACGTTGAAGTTGAAGCGGATGAAGCGCCCCACCTCCCCGGCGAGGTTCAGGTCCGCGTACAGGACCTGGGTATAGGCCAGTTCATTTCTGTACAGCGTCTGCAGGGTCTCGGCGTACCACGCCCTGGCATATGCCTGTTCGGGTCCACCCATCGCATTGAACTTCTCCTGGGCCAGCAGCGCCACGTACACGCCGTGCAGCGCCTCATCCAGGATGATCAGGTTGAAGATCTCGCCGGCCGAGACCATGCGGCCCTGCCCGGCCAGGTACAGCGGATAGAAGAACCCGCTGTAGAACAGCGCCGTTTCCAGCATGCACGACACCACCAGTTTCTTCCACAGCCCCAGGGTGGACACGTCGGGGTCCTGGAACACACCCTGAATAAAGGCGATTTTGAACTGCAACTGTGGCTGGGTCCGCACCCATTCGAAGACCTCACGCTCCTCGGTACTCGTCAGGAAGGTCTTGTTCATCATCGAGTACGAGCGGGCGTGGATGTCCTCCATCATGCCCTGAAACTGCAGCGTCGCCTTGCGGATGTGGCCGTCCACCAGACCGCGCAGCGCGGGCATGCCCACCTCGCCCTGCAGGGTGTCCAGCGCGTTCAGACCCGCCGAGGCGTGGATGTACGTCCAGCGTTCGGCGCTGCTGAGGGTCTTCCAGACCAGGGCGTCGTTGCTCAGCGGGATTTCCTCGGGAAACCACAACTGCGAGGTGTATTTCTCGTAGAAGGTGGCCGAGAAGCTGTCCTCGGGATCGGACCAGTTGGTGGCGGAAAAGGGTTGGAACGACATCATTCTCCTTAAACCACGCAGCTCAGGCACTGTTGCAGGTTAGACTTGCGCAGGCGCGTGTAGTACAGGGTTTTTATTCCCAGGCGGTAGGCGTACAGGTAGTACGCCTGCAGGGTGCGGGTGGTAACGTCCGCGGGCACGAACAGCGTGCAAGAAATGCCCTGATCCACGTGTTTCTGTGCGGCGGCCACGGTGTCGAGCACGCGGCGCTGGTCCATGTCGTAGGCCTCCTCGTAATACCACTCGGTCTCGGGACTCAGTCCTGGCATGGGGTAGATGGTCCGGGCCTTGTTGCTCGTGCGTGTCTCCACCCTTTCTGTAATGGGCATGATGCTCGCCGAGGCGTTGGACACGTAACTGATGCTTCCGGTGGGGGCCACCGCCATCACGAACGAGTGGGCCAGGCCGTGCTGCTTGATGTCCGCGACGAGTTGCTCCCAGTCGGCACGGGTGGGCAGGGCATGACCGTCAAACAGGGCCGCGACTGCCGACGTCCTCGGCGCGAAGTCCCGCTCCAGGTACTGCGCGAAGTGTTCGCCGGACTGGTAGCGGCTGCCCCCGAAGCCCCTGAAGACAAAGCCCGTGTCCCGCGCGAGTTCCATGCTCGCCCGGCGGGCGTGGTAGTGCACGGCGGCAAAGAACACGTCCACGAACTCCAGCGCCTCGGGAGAGCCGTAGATCAGTTCATGACCTGCCAGGTACGAGTGCAGGCCCATCGCGCCCAGGCCCACCGAGCGCATCTCCTCGTTGGCGCGGCGAACGGCCGGCACCTCGGTGATGTGGGTGGAGCGGGCCACGTTGTCCAGCAGGCGCACCGCCGTGCCCACCACCCGGCCGATGTCGCCGCTGCCCATCGTCTGCTCGATCACCAGCGAGGCCAGGTTGCACGACACGTCCAGTCCGATGCGGTCCTCGTTCTCGCGGCCGTACGCATGAAAGGAGCTGGGAGTGGTGGGCTGCAGGATCTCCGAGCACAGGTTGCTCATCTTGATGCTGCCGACGTTGGGAATGGGGTTGGCCCGGTTGGCATGGCCCTCGAACAGCAGGTACGGGTAGCCGCTCTCCCCCTGCGTCACGGCGATTTCCTCCAGCACCCGGCGCGCCGGGACGCGCTTCTTGCGGATGCGGGGGTTGCCGGCCAGCGCGTCGTATTCGCGCGTCCAGTCGATGTCGGTGAACTCCCGCCCGGTCTCCTGCCACAGCGAGTGCGGGTAGAACTGGTAGACGTCCTCGCCGGCCCGCACCTTCTCGATGAAGAGGTCCGGAATGGTGGCCCCCACGCTCAGGGTCTTGAGGCGGGCGTCCTCGTCGGTGGCGATCTTCTTGGCCGAAAGCGTATCCAGAAAGTCGGCGTGCATCACGCTGAGGTAGATGGCCCCCGCGCCCGGGCGCTGTCCGGCCTGATCGGCGTACCGGAGCATGTGGTCGAGCATCTTGGCGACGCCGAGTACGCCTTTGGTGACGTTCTGGATGCCGCGCAGGCTCTCGCCGCGCGCCCGCAGGTTGCTGACCTCCACGCCGATGCCGCCGCCCCCCTTGCTGAGTTCGGCCACAAAGGACAGTGTCTTGGTGATGGAGTCCAGATTGTCGGTGCAATCCTGCAGGAGAAAACATGACACGAGGCGGCCGGTGTTCGCCTTACCCGAGTTCATTAGCGTGGGCGTGGCCGGGGTAAAGGTCTGGTTCACCAGATGATGCACCAGTTCCAGGGCGCCTTCGAGGGTGCTGGAGCGGGCCAGCGCGGTGACGGCCATGCGGTCCTCGTAGCGCTCGTACCAGCGGGTGCGGTCCGAGGACATGGCGGCGTACTCGCTGTAGAACTTGTACGCGCCCATGAACGACCGGAAGCGGAACTTGAAGCTGTAGGCACGGTCGAAGACCGCCTGCACCTCTGCGTGGGTATAGCGCTCAAACAGCCCGGCGTCCCATACGCCGCGCTCGGTCAGGAAGCGGATCTTTTCTTTCAGGGTATGAAAGAAGACGGTGTTGGGGTTGACCTTCTCCTGAAAGTAGACCTGCAGGGCTTCGAGGTCGTGCCCGGGCTGCACCTGCGTGCCGGCGAGGACCCGGTTGTTGAGTTCAATCCAGCGTTCCATATCGGTTCTGCTCCCTTAACCACGTTAGGATCCGCACGCGGTCGGCGGCGGTGCCGCCCTTGTTGACTTTTGCGACGACGGGCACGCCGTGCGTCTGGGCGATCACGTTCGCCGCCTGCGCAAAGTTCTGGCCCCAGTGGTACGAGCCGCTGGAGACCACCCCACGCAGCAGGTGGCCGTGCTGATCGAGAAAGGTGCGCGTGCTGCCGGGCACCTGCCCGCTGCCGAAGGTGTAGGTCAGCAGCAGGTAGGCGCGCTCTGGCGTCTGCGTCCGCACGTCCACCGCCTCTGTGCCCACCGCTGTGGCCAGCTCCCGCGCCAGCCGCCGCACGTTGCCGGTCAGGGAGTCGTAGGCGAGCAGCATCACCCTTTCAGTCCGCGCCGACCGCGCAGCTCGGCGTCGAAGAGCTGCAGCTCGGCCGCCAGCGCCCCCACCACCCGCCGCACATCGGCCTCCGAGAGCACGCCGCGCTCGTTCAGCACGGCCAGCAGCTCCAGCATCATGCCCACGCTGCCCTGTCCCTGGGCCGCGCCCTTCAAGGCGGCCAGGGCCTGGGGGTTACAGGACATGGCGCCGCTCCATGCGGGGCACGGGGGTGGGCTGTCCGTCGTCGTCCAGCGCCACGAGCACGAAGGTGCCGGTACATCCCAGTTCCCGGCGCTCGCTGTACATCTGCTCGATGAACAGTTCCACGAGCACGGTCATGCTGCTGCGACCTGTGCGGATCACGCGCGCGACAAGGTCCACCAGGCTGCCCTGCGGAATGGGGCGGGTGAACTCCATGGCGTCCAGGTGCCGCGTGACCACCCGGCGGCGGCAGTACCGGGTGGCGGCGATAAAGGCGGCGCTTTCCATGAGCGACAGGGCCTCGCCGCCGAACAGTGTGCCGTGGTGGTTGGTGTCGCCGGGAAACACCACGTGGGTCACGCGGGTCTCGACCGCGTACGGGCGGAGCGGTGAGAAAGGGGGACCAAACGGAGAGTGCGCGGAAGCGTTCATGAAGTGACCTCGCAGGAAAGCAACAGAAGCAATAGAGCCGTGACGCCGGTGCCGGTGCAGCACGGGTCAGAAGGGTGGCAACGCAAAAAAACGCCTCCGCACGGCCCACGGGGGGCGGCAAAGACGGTAGGGCACAGCTAGTTCGGCACGGTGGTCATCCTTGGCTCCTACGCGGGAGCAGGCACGAGAGGACGTGGACTCCGCGAGGCGAGCGTTCGGACTGAAGACCGTAGCGCGACTGTGCCGGACTGACCTCGCTGCGCCGGGTGGGGCGCGCAAGTATGACCGGACTTCCCTCGGTTCCTGCGGAGGCTGCCCGTCGGGGCAGCGACGTCACTGTACTCCATCTGCTGTGCACAGGTGGGTGGGGGCACGGCAGATGGAGTACAGGCGGGTGGGCGCGCACAACCAGGCCTATACCCTCAAGCTTTGCTGTTCATATCCCGCTCTTTCTGTGATAATCGGGGAGGTTCACGAGGTTCCCTGCCGGAACCGAGAAAGGAGGGCGATGCCCGCATCTGGAAGTCGCGGCTGAGTCTGGAGGGCGAGCAGGCCCTGCCGGTCCTCAAGGCGCTGGCGAATGAAACCCGTCTGTTGATCCTGAGCCTGCTGACCCACAACGCCATGAACGTCTCGGAACTGGCCGCGGCGCTGGGGCTCGCGCATCCCACGGTGAACTTCAACCTCAACCAGCTGGTGGACGCGGGCCTGATCACGGTTGAATATGAACCGGGCACCCGCGGCTCACAGAAGTTGTGTTCGCGCTGTACTTTACCGCGCAGGACGCGGCCAGCGGCCGCCAGTGCATCGGCGTGGCAACTGCATCCTCCCCGGCGGGTCCCTTCCGGGATGCCTCCGCGCAGCCGCTGGTCTGCCAAGTCGGCGAGGGCGGCAGCATCGACGCCAGCCCCTTTCAGGACGCCGACGGAACACGCTACCTGCTGTGGAAGAACGACGGCAATTGCTGCAACCAGGCCACCAACCTGTATCTTCAGCCGCTCAGCGCCGACGGCCTGCGCCTGACTGGCAAGGCGAGCACCCTGATCCAGAACTTCCAGCTGTGGGAGGGCGCCGTGATCGAGGCCCCCACCCTGTACCATGCGGGCGGCGTGTACTACCTGCTGTACTCGGCCGGTCCGTACGACAGTGACCTGTACGCGGTGGGCTACGCGACGGCCCCGCGCGTGACCGGGCCGTACAAAAAGGCCCCGGAGAATCCCATCCTCGTGAGCCGGGGGGAGGTGGCCGGTCCCGGGCACCAGACGGTGGTGACCGACGGCGCGGGCCGCACTTGGCTGGCGTACCACGCCTGGACCGCCGGGCGCACCTCGGACGCGGCGGGCGGCTACCGCAGCCTGCGGCTGGACCCGGTGAGTTGCGCAGGCGGCCGGGTGAAGGTCACCGGGCCGACCGTGACGCCGCAGCGGGCGCCGGCGCCGTTGCCCGCGGGTCCCCTGTACCCGGGGGACTTCGCCGATCCCTTCGTGCTGAATGTGGACGGCACGTACTACGCCTACGGCACCGGCCTGCACGGCAGAGCCGGAGGGCTGGCCTTCGAGGCGCTGTCCTCGCCGGACCTGATCCACTGGACCTCCCACGGCGGAGTGCTCACGCCGCTGGGACCGGAGCGCCGGGACCACTGGGCCCCGGAGATCGCGCGCCGGGAGCAGACCTTCTACCTGTACCACTCGGTAGGCCACGGGGACCAGGGGCACCACCTGCGGGTGGCGACGGCGGCGCATCCGCTGGGGCCGTTTGAAGACCTGGGCCTGAACCTGACGCCGGACGAACTGTTTGCCATCGACCCGCATCCCTTTCAGGCTCCGGACGGCGCGTGGTGGCTGTTTTTCGCGCGCGACGACCTGGGCGGCGAGCGCCCCGGCACCGTGCTCGCGGTGGCCCCACTGCACGACATGACCCGGCTGGGCGAGGCCCGGACCATTCTGCGCGCCAGCGGCGACTGGCAACGCTACCAGCGGGAGCGGGCGATGTACGGCGGCGTCCACGACTGGCACACCCTGGAAGGGCCCTTCGTGGTGTGGCGCGCGGGCCGGTTCCAGCTGCTGTACTCGGGAGGAGCCTGGGTCAACGAGACCTATGGAGCAGGGCACGCGGTCGCCGATCATCCGCTCGGACCGTGGACCGAGCCGGTGCCGGGTGCCTGCGTGTTGCGCACCGCCGGCTCCCTGCGGGGGCCCGGCCACGCCAGCGTGACCGCGCGGGGGGGGCAGGACGTTCTGGTGTTCCACGCCTGGGACGCGCTGCGCACGCGCCGGCAACTGTACGCCGCGCCGCTGTTCTGGCGGGAGGGCCGGCCCTGCACGGAGTGGTCCGGGGGACCGTGACCGCCCGGTGCGGAGCCACGAGAATCACGCCGGGGCCTCCTCGTCCGGCAGGGGCGGAATCCGGGCGACAAGCAGATGCCACCCTTCCCGGCCGTCCCGGGCCACGCACAGGTGGGTGTGAAGGGTCCCGAGCTCCTCCACGGCCCCGCGGGCGTTGCGCGTCCACCGCAGCGGCGCCGGGTCGTCCCCGTCCTGGGCAAAGGCGTGTCGCAGGCTGCGCTGCAGGGCGCTGCGGACGGTGCCGAGCAGCTCGTGTGGAACGCCGAGCGGAACGATCAGGGCGACGTGCCCTCCCGCCTTCACGGCGGGCACACTGTGCTCCAGGATCCGCTCGAGCCACGCGACGTAGCCCGCGTCGTCCGGCGTGAAGCGGTCCCTGGGCAGGTTCAGGCTGCCGGGCAGGGGGGGATGAAGGATCAGCAGGTGCGGGTGTGGGTGGGGTGAGTCCTGCAGGGCCGTGCCCAGGTCGCTGACGAGCAGGTTGAGCGGCCGGACATGCCGCGCGCCCGGTGGGGGCCAGCGGTCGCTCGCCCAGGCGATGTGGCCGAGTTCGGTCGCGATGCGGGCGACGTTGCCCGCACCGGCCATCGGGTCGGCGACCACGCCGGGCGTGGGCTGGTAGCGGGCAATCAGGCTGCGCGCCACCGCCGGATGCAGGCCTTCGGCGTGGTCGACCTCTTCGCGGCGGTAGACCCACGCAAGGTCGCGGTGGTCGTACCGGCGCGGCGGACGTCCGCCCGGCGGCCTGGGGGCCAGCCAGCCGCGGCCCGGCGGCGGGTCCTGCTCCCGGCGCAGGTGCCCGGCGAGCTGCCGGCGCTGATCCGACAGGGAACCCGTGAGGCTCAGTCCGCGCAGCCGGCCGGTCCGGTCCTGCTGCCCCAGGGTTTCGAGCAGCTGGAAGTTCGCGCCCGCGGCGAGCAGGGCGCGGCGTTCCGGTCCCCACGCCGCGATGTAGCGCAGGTGCCGGCGGACGTAGGTCCCGCTTCCCAGGGCATTCATGACCGCCGCTGCCGCCGCGTTCCCCCGGTCGACATCGGCCAGAAAGCGGGTCAGCAGCGCGTCGTCTCCGTCGCCGACGGTGTGGTCGGTTCCGTAGTGGGCGGCGACCGCCTCGAGCAGCGCGACATACCGTCGCCAGGTGGATCCGCCGCGGGTCATATGCCCGAGAATGCCACGCCGGGGGCCGGTCCGTTGAACGGATTGCGGCGGCGGTTCCGGGACGGGCGTTCACACCGGCGTCCAGCGGATTCCGTTCAACGGACAGACCGACCGTGATCAAGACTGGGATCAGGAGGTGCACATGACCCGCATCTGGACCGACGCCGATCCTTTCGACGAGCCCCCGCCCCACCCGCTGCTGCGAGCGATCGGTGACGCCCTCTCCTGCCTGGAGCCTGTGCTGCGCTCGGTACAGTACGACGCCGCCGGCCCGCAGCCCTGCGTCACCGTGGGCTTCGGCGGCGCGTGGCACCTCGCGGGCATCCGCATCCTCGACGAGGACACGCTGCTGCTGGACCTGCCGGTGGGCGAGGTCGACCAGGCGGCCGAGGTTCTCGCGGCCCTGCTCGCTGAGAACCTCGGTGGCCCCTGGCTCTACCGCGTGGACGGCCCCTCGCGGGGCGCGCGCCTGATCGTCGTGATCGAGCACCTGATGCCGCTGGCCGACCTGCCCGACCTGCCGGGCCGGCTCCTCGCCGGCTGGCAGGAGAAACTCATCCGCCAGGGCCTGCTGGAGGCCCTGGGCAACGCTGGAGGCACCCCATGATGACCGAGCGCCGTCCCGCCCCGCCCGAACATCCCCGCGCGGCCGCGCTGCTCGCCGCCCTCGAGCGCGTGCAGGTGGTGCTCGACGCGTGGCGCTGGGACGTGGTCGGGGAAGACCTGGTCGTGGTGACGTTTCTGCGCCGCGCGCGCGTCAGTCTGCGGATCTGGCTGCAGGCGGACGTGATCAACCTTGACGTGTGGTGTGCGACCATTGCCCCGGACGTGAACCGGCTGAGCTGGCTGCTGGCGCAGAACCTCGGCCAGCCCTTCAAGGCCCGCGCGTGCCACGCGGAGGGTGGCCTGCACATCTACCTCACCCGGGACGTGCCCCTGGACGCGCTGGACGACCTCGGCGCACTGATCTGGGACGCGTACGAGGCCTCGCTGCTCACGGCCGGGCGCCTGCTGCAGGTGGCTCCCGCCCCGGCCGCCGACCACCGCGCGTGATTCCTGGGACCGCCTGGGATGTTCCGTCCGGTGTCTGGCGTCCTGTGTAGGGCGCAGGGCCCTGAGATGCTCTTCCCAGGACACTTCGGCAGATCCCCGGTCCCCTGCCCGTGGCCGAGAGCTCTTCAAAGGTCTGGAGGGCTTCGGACGTCTGCCGGGCGCGCTGCAGGGCAACGGCATCGACAGGCACGCTGGCGAGCATCAACATGGCGGACGGCACGGCGGTCCGGACGGGCGAGGGGTGACGTTACCGGTCGTCCCTCCGGGAGGCCGGCGGATCAGGCAGATGGAAAAAGTCCAGTCCGGCCGCCGGCGCTGGCAGCGCCGCAAGACCCGTGGGCCGGGTGTAGTAGGCCCAGGGAAACCACAGGGTTCCGACACGTCCCCAGCCCTGGGCTTCCAGCGCACCGCGCCCAGGATCGAAGGCGAGGACCCGGCGGTGTTCCCACTGCTGGGTGTCGCGTGTAATCAGGTGATACAGCGTTCCAAACCCCACGGAGTGCCATCCGTACCGCCCCGCGCGGTTCAGGATCTCCATCTCATCGAAGGCGGTCAGCGGACTCAGCCGGTGGGTTTCCCCGGGTGGCCAAGCCCCGGTATCGGAGGGAGGGGCGGATTTGCCGAAGCGTTGCTGCGCGGCCTGCCGGGTCATGCCGAGGGTGCTTCCGATGGTCTCCCAGCTGTGCCCCGCGCTGCGGGCGGCCAGAACGCTGGACTGCAGCAACGCCTCGACCGTTCGCTGCGCCGCGGCGGTCTGCCGGATCAGGTCGAGATGCGCCTGTGGCTCGCTGTCCAGGCGCCCTGGAAGGTCCGGGAGCGATGTGGTGATGGCCGCGGAGAGCTGCTTTTCCAGAGTGGTCGGATCGGTCATTCCTTGCTGGAGGCGGAGCGGTGGGCCAGTCCCAGGAGAACGATGGCCAGGGCGAGCAGCACGCCGGCCGCCCTGAGCAGGTAGGGTACTTCGAGGGCGCTGCTCAGGACGGCCGTCATGCTGGCGGAAAGGGCGCAGGTGGCGGCCAGCACGCGGAATCTGACGTTCTGTTCACTGGGGGTCATATGTCAACTTTAGATTGACGCGGCCGCTTTGTCAACCTTTTGTTGCATTCCGCCATCTGCAGCCGCCGGGTGTGTAGACCGGTCCATGACCGTCCATGGGGAGTCCTGGAACGTCCCTGGGCATGTCCCCGCCCCGGTTGGCGTTTCTGGCACGACTTCCTGATGGTCCCCCGGGATCACTCCAGGCGGCGTGCCGGTCCGTTCTGCGTGGTCGGCAGGGTCACCGCGCAGGCCAGGGCAGGGTCATGGCCCGACAGCCGGCCAGGAAGTCCCAGTGGGTCAGCTTTCCTCGAGGTGACTGCCGCAGGTCCCTCGGGAGTGCTCCCCGTGCCCACCTCGGCCCTTAGCCTGTGCCGGACGCCGGCGGGACTTTCGGCAGCGCCTCTCCGCAGCGCCGGCAGTAGCGGGCATCTGACTGATGGGCCTTCAGGCCGCAGCGTGAACATTCCCGCGCTCCCAGGGAGGTGCCGTCCTCATGGCGCCGCTCCGCGTGGGCCTGGGTCAGTCCCACCGTGACGATGCCGGTGGGCACCGCGATGATGCCGTAGCCCAGAATCATCGCCAGCGACGCCAGCGCCTTGCCCCACCCGGTCCTCGGCGCGATGTCTCCGTACCCCACGGTGGTCAGCGTGACGATGGCCCAGTAGATGCCCGTGGGTATGCTGGTAAAGCCGTTGGAAGGACCCTCGACGACATACATCAGGGTACCGATGAGCACCACCAGCGTCAGCACCACCGCGAGGAACACCACGATCTTCGCGAGGCTCGCCTGCAGCGCCCGGGACAGCACGCGCGCCTCGGACAGGTAGCGCACCAGCTTGAGCACTCGGAAGATCCGCAGCAACCTCAGCACCCGGACGATCAGCAGCACCTGGGCTCCGGGAATGAGCAGCGCGAGATAGGCCGGCAGAATCGACAGCAGATCCACCACCCCGAAGAAGCTGCGGGCGTAATGGGCCGGGTGCCGGGCGGACACGAGCCGCAGCAGGTACTCGGCGGTGAACAGCACGGTCAGGGCCCATTCCAGATCGCGCAGCGGCGCAGCGTAGCGCCGCTGGAACCCGGAGACGCTGTCGAGCATCACGGCGAGCACACTGAGCACGATCGCGGCGATCAGCAGCAGGTCAAAGGCGCGTCCAGCCGGGGTGTCCGCGTCGTAGATGACGTTGCCCAGATTCACCCGCCACGCTGCCCGCCGGTCCGTCCCGCCGCTCATGGCAGAAGTGTAGCGGTGCCTGAAGGCTCCCGCCATGGCGGCACGGCCCGAACCATTCACCCCGGGAGATCCCGGGGCGCCGCCAGGGTGTGGGGAGCAGACGTATTTCGCGCAGAAGTTGGAACAGGGGGGCTGTCTCTTCGGCCGCCAGCTTCGTCAAGACCGTCCACTTTCAAGAGTGGTGACCACGCGCGCCTGGCCACGGCAGGTCTGTGCGGGGCGGCCGTGGCGCAGCAGTCGGCACAGGACCCTGCCCGTCTGCCGGACGTACTATAGGGACTTGACCCCGAACCCCTCTGCCCGCGCCCTTACACCCCAAGAACATCTCCGTCAGCTTCACCACGTCTACGGACCGCTGAGTCCCGCGTTCGTCGCAGAGGAACTGCGCTGCACCCTGGAAGACGCCGCGCGTCACCTCTACGGTCCCCACGCCGGTCGGTACTGCTGGGTCGGCCTGGCGGATCTGGCCCAGCTGTCTGGGGTGGGCATGACGGCACTCAAGCGCTGGGTGCGGCGTCATCACCTGCAGAGCGCGGCCCTGAAGGGACAGGGGCGCAGCGCGAATGCGTACATCCATCTGGACGATGCCCGCACCTTTCTGTCCCGTCAAATGGTGCTGGCGGGCCAGGAGGGTGCGGCCGACGCGCTGCTCCGGGTCACGGGAGAGGACCTGGGGCCTGCGCCCATCGCCAGGGCGGCCGCGGTGGATGTGGACTGGCAGCTGGCACGGCAGGCCGCGTGGCCCATGACTGTGGACCGGCTGGCCGAAGCGGTCTACGGCTCGCGCGCTGGTCACGCCCAGCAACAGACCCGCAAGACACTCCGGGTCTGGGAAGCCCAGGGGCGTGTCGTCTGCTTTGCCCGAGGCCTGTATGACTTGGTGCGCCCGTCTGTGGTCCTGGACCCGGGACGCTACCGGCGCAGCGCCCTGCCGAAAGAGGACCTGCAGAACCTGCGCGCCCACCACTCGGAGCTCGCCCACTGGTCTGACGGATCCCTGGCAGCGGCCTGGCGGTCCTACAGCGCCTTCTATGCCCATACGCTGCTGCCCGTGATGGACCGCGAGGAGCCTACCCTGCTGGAATACCTGACGGTGCGGCAGTTGAATCCGGACTGGGTGCCTGAGGATGTTGACACCCGCTACGAGGAACTCTGCCGGGAAGCGGCCTTCTACCGCGTGCTGAGCGCACCGCCCCAGAGCGTGCTGAAAACGCATCAGCCGGTGCTGAGCGCAGAGAACATCGAGGCGGGTGTGATCGACTTCAAACCCGCCGCCGAGGCGACCCGGCTGAAGATGCAGCGCCACTCGGGCAGGGACCACAGACCCAGCGTGTCCGGCCGCATGCAGGAGCGCGCGTAACCAAAGTTGCTCCACTTTGGTAGAGCGCACAGTTCAGCGCGTCACGCTTCAGCTTGATGGTGGATTCCGAACCCGCCTTCTCTGCACTGAAGGCCCGCGGCGTGAGAGGTGGAAGCTCCACACGGGAGACCCACCACGGCGGGCCGGGCCGGGGTGGGTCTGGTGCGGATGGAGCGGCGACGCCCTCTGAGACTACTTTGGGCTACTTAGCACACCATTCGCACCCACCGGCACGTCTCTTCCTCAAGAGGTCGGGGCCCGGGGGGTCACTGCTCAAACTGCCGTGTGAAGTTGTCCTGACGCAAGTAAACAAAACGTGGTGTGAGTGGAGGCAGGTTCTCGGCGCGCCGGAACTGCTCCTCGAAGGTCCAGTTTCTCTGGGGAGGCTGGTAGCGGTTGTTGCCCAGGATGAATGTACCGAACGCATGCAGGGGTTGACTCAGGCTCACCAGGGATCCGGTATAGGTGTACGTCACCGCACTTCCGGGGTAGGTGAGGTCGCCTGAGTTGCTGCCCCAATCTTCGTGAAACCTCATCATGTTGTGGACGCCGCCGCTCTGCGGTCCCCGGTCCAGGGTTCCCTCACCGTCCTGAACGGGTGGGCCTGGAATCGTCCCGGACGAGGTGGTCGCCGAAAGGATCCCTGCTTTGATGGTGGTGGCACCTGCGTAGCGGCAAAAGAGCGGCAGCTGTGATTTGGCGTCGCCGCTCACCAGATCGCCCTGGGCCAGATCGGTGTAGAAGTTCCAGCGCCCCCCCAGGTCGTTGAGAAAACCCGCGTAGCTGCTGATGTTCCTGTACGTGCGGCTGACCCCGTAAGTCTTGGTGCCGTACCGGGTCGTGCAGCGCGTGGCCCCGTCCCATCCAGCAGAGATCACGTTGACGGTGTCTGAAATCACCGACGCTGGGATCCAGCCGCTTGCGCGGTCTGCGCTGGAATTGAAGTTGCCCTGAAGAAAGACCGCCTCATCCGAAACGAAGGTGATGCCCTTGGGTTTGGGATGAAAGGCGTTGTTGGACTGGAGCAGGGCGGCGTTCTTCAAGCGGACGGCGTAGTGGTTGGGTCCATCCTGAGCAATTCCGGTCGTTCCGTCTTCCACCGTGGCGTAGATGACCAGCCCGCCGTCGGTTTCATCGGCCAGTCCGCTGATACCGAGCAGCGACGCGTTGCCTGGGGTTCCCACACACGTCAGCAACTGGCGCACGTCTATTTCGAGCATCCGGCGGTTGGCACGGCCCGCATCCTGCTGACCCCGGGCATCCCGGCCGCCGTTCTCCCAGTACTCCGCTTCACGGTTGTCCCGGAAGCTGGTGCTGGTTCCCAGGCTTTCTCCCAGGAGGCAACCGACTCCACTCAGGTTGATGATCGTCTTGGAGGCATTGACGAACATGGGATCCCAGTTGTCGCTACTTCCCCGGCGCCTGAGCACAATGCGGATGTCGGCTTTGTCCCAGTACTGCGCGCCCGGATTGGGCTGAAGCTGGGCGACCTCGGGAAGCTCGAGACTGGGAACCCGCTTCAGGCGTCCCCCGAAGGCGTTCGTGGTGCTGCTGCTGAGTTCGGTGCGCCCGGCACCACACGGAATGGTCCTCGCCGTGTTGCCGGCATCGTCGAGCTGGACCGTCCCCGCCGAGCAGTTGTTGCCATGCTTCCAGCCGCGGTACAGCCGGCCTGCAGCGGTGGTTTGCCCCTTGATGTACAGGGTCGCCCCTGCATCCAGAAACAGATTGCCGTTGGTGTGTACCGGACCAGACAGGTTCAGGTTCGCGGTGTTCGTGAACTCCAGGTCTTTGCCGAAAAAGACCGCGAATTGAAACAGGGGAACCAGGCGGCTGCGGAAAGTCAGCTCGGTGATGGCCTCCGGGTTTCCCGTTGTGCCCAGAGCCTGACCGCGCACCGTGAAAGGAGTTTCATCGGCCGTCAAGTTCTCGAAATCCTCGCCCGGAGGAATCGTGATGGTGGTTGACCCACCCTTTTCCACGTAGCTCGTCACGGTGCGGCCAGCGACCACATTCGATTGACAGGCAAAGTCCCCCAAGCCCTTGTTGGTTCCCTGGCAGGGCGAGGCGGCCGAAGGAGTCACGCCGGCGGGGACTTCAAATCCTTTGAACTTCTGTCTCACCGCTTCTGCGCGGGCATTCAGTGCCGCCTCAGACGCGTAGAATCCTGCGCTGGCGTTGCCGCTGCTGGCGGAGGTGCGGGTGTTGTTGACCGTGACGATCGAGTACGTCGCCAGCACGACGAGCAGCACGGCGGCGAGAGACAGCACGACGACGAGGACGACACCTTCTGTTCTGTTCTTCATGTTGCTCACCGGGATGACTCGACATTGCGGGGAAAGACACGCGCCTCGAACGTGCGGGTGCGCGCTCGCCCCTGGCCGGCGTTCCCGCCCGTCAGCGTGAGGTTGACTTGCTTGAGCCTGGACCATGGGCCTTCGAGCCCCATGCTGGTCACTCCATTTTGTGCGGGGGTTGTTCCCTCGGCGATCAGGTCGGCGGTCACCTTTAACGCGGCCACATCAAACGCCACAGGTTCGGCTTCCGAATCGGTCTGGCCCGCCAGCGCCAGGCGCAAGGTGTTGTCCGGGGCGAGAAAATAGCGGCGCTCATCGATCAACATCAGCATGCTGTTGTTGTTGTCGCGGTAATCGCTCGGTACGGTGTCACGAAGGGTCACGCTGATGCGGTTGACGGTCGTGCCCGCCTCCAGGGTGGTGACGGTATTGCCCACCTTCAGGACCGCGACGCGCGTGATCTTGCGTGTGCCGCCCGTTCCGCAGGTGTCGCAATACAGCAGGGCCGCCTGCGCCCGGCCCGACTGGGCAGCAAAATGGTCGCGCCAGGGACCGACATTCACATCGCTGCTCGCACACGGCCCTGTGGCAATCACCGAACTGGGCGGCGGTCCCGCAACCTGAAGGTTTGCGCCGCTCTTGGCACACAGGGGCAGCCGTTGCAGCTGCACGCGCGTCGTTGGATGGGGGGGTATGTTGCGCCGAACCGTGACAAATGCAGGTGTGCCAGAGCCACCCGGCCCGAATTCCACTCCGGAGACGCCCAGCCGGGGCTGTGCCAGCTCGAGGTTCTCGCCGGCCTGACGGACATCACCGGCCAAGATGTCCAGCGCGGTCTGTGCATTCTGGGACGCCATCACCCGGCCCGTGTCGGTCTCGACCAGCGTGGTGCTGCTGGCAAACAGATTGAACACGATGGTCAGGACGATCAGCCCCAGCGCCATCGTGACGAGCAGTTCGATGAGCGTAAATGCCTGTGCTGTTGTCTTCAAATTACTCATCTTCCTTGCCAAACGAGGTGTAGAACGTCTCGGCGCGGTGGAGCAGCTGGCCGGTCTGCAATACATCCAGACGGATGTACACCGCCGTGTTGCTGCACACCATGGTGCTGGGCCGATCCGACGGACAGAACGTGGTTTGAACGGTGTACGGCTTCCCGTTGTACGTCACGGTCTCGGCGACGGTCCCCTGAGTGACCAGATTTCCATATCTCCCGAGCTGCCGGTAGTTTTCCAGCTTCTGCTCGCTGATTCTGACGGCCTCTGCCTTGCGCTCCACCTTGCTGTTCAAGCTGGTATTCGCCAACAGAGCGGCAAACATGGTCGCCATGACCATGCCCAGCACCAGCAGGGCAGCGAGCACCTCCACAAGGGTGAAACCCTGTGTGCCGTGTTCACTTCGCACCCGTTCTCACCGCCCCGTTCAGCGCCGCTTCTACCACGTAGGTGCGCCGTCCGTCCGTCAGGTTCAGAAACCGGGCCGCCGTCATCGCGCCCTGTGGCTCGGCCATGCCTCTGGAGGTGAAGCAGACGACGAGCAGGGCGTTGCTCTGGACGGTGGGATTGGCGGGACTGGGTTTGGAGGCGGTCAGAACCAGGGGACGGTTGCCGGCATCCAGCCCAACGGTACCGATCGGCGTCCATTTGGACTGGTCTGATTCACTGCACCGCACGGAGCTTTGCAAAATCAGCTCCTTGTCGTTGACCAGGATGAGACGTCGGGCCTGGGTATTGGACATGGCCTGACTGCGCAGCGTGATCAGGGCCGCGTGAACGGTTCGGGCCGCGTCGCGCGGTGGATTGCGGGTTGACAGGTAGCTGTAGGTTCCCAGCGCAAAGAGAACGCCCACAATCGCCAGCACCACCAGCAGTTCGATCAGGGTAAAGCCCCCTTGGGCCCGTGAAGATGACACGCAGCCAGTATCGTGATTGCTCCTTACAAAAACTTCACGGAATGGGGGGAGGAGCCCCCTCGGTCGGTTGCTCCTTGGCCGTTCTTCTGTCTCCAGTACCAGCGTGATTGCACCTTGAGCAGCCTCGATGCAAACCGAGCAGCCTTGACATCGAGAATGACCTGCCGAGGCTTTTACACTGCCCGTCAAGGCTCTTGGAGACGGATGAATGGAGCTGCTCTAAGATCACGCACCTGTTGCGGTCGGTTCAATTACTGCACTGTGCGGACCGCTTTGAATTTCAATCTGTACGACGTACAGTCCATCGACTGAGCCATAAAGCTTCCCTCAGCGACATCCACACTGGTGAAGCGGCCCTCGAAATCCCAGGCCAGATACGGCTTTTTCGCGGTGGTCTCAAATTTCCCCTGCTTCACAGCCACGGTGCCGGGCATGGCACCAAGCGCACCGATGACACGGGGGTTGGTCTTGTAGGTCGTGTTCGTCAGTGAGTCGCTGCAACGCCAGTACCCGGTCATTGTGACGTCGCTGATGGTCTTTCCGTCCGCACTGACGCGGAAGCTGATCGTATTGCCCCTGAAATCTCCGGTGAGTTCCCCTTTGAAGACCCCACTCCGAGGGGCGGCGGCCAGGCTGAGCGGCGCGGTGCAGGCGAGGATCAAAATCAGGGTGACCATCGGTGCGCGTGGCATAGGACCCAATTGTAGATCAGCCCAGCAGCTGTCCGGCGGGCCACGAGTCAAGGTGGTGGAAAGTAGCGTCGTGGGGCGCGAGGGTGCAAAAGGCCGTGACGTATGGTCCGCAGGCACTGTTTGGAGAACCCCGGACAGACGCGCCTGAGCAGGCCTAGCGACGCGCAGCTCCTGGGAGCCATCTTGAGGCAGGCCAGCATGGCTGGGCGCGCGGCGGGGGCCAGGACACTGTCTGACTGGCCCGGTTCGTTGCCCGCGCTGGGCACCATCATGGTTGCGGCTCTGTGCCTGGACCATTGGGCGTGGTCCTGTGGCACTTCCGCCGCGCGGCCTTGAGAACTTCACCACCCGCTGACAGATGTTCAACTATGACGGGCCCGTGTACCGGTGCCTTACGGCTCTTCCCGGGAACGGCTCTCTAGTTCCTCAATGCGGTCCTGATGCTCTGCGGCCGCCGCTTCCAGCTGCGCCCGGCGTGCCTCCGACGTCCGCTGCCGCTCTTCGAGGTCGGCAATCTGCTCCAGGTTCCGGGTCTCGGCCGCTTCCAGCACCTCGATGTTGCGCCGCGAACTCTCCGCCTCGTCCGAGAGCTGCATCTTCTGAGCCGCGTGGGTCTGCCCGCCTTGCTCCAATTGGCGGATCCGCAGCAACGCCTGCTGGTGCACGTCGTCCAGATGGACGAGCTCCCGCTCCGTGCGCTCGCGCTCTGCAGCCTCCAGTCGCTCGGTCACATCGGCACTGACCTGCTCGAGGGCCCTGACCTGCTCGTCGTTCGCCGCTTCGCTGATGGCCACGGTGATCAGGTCCTCCAGCGCCCTGGCCTGCCGCTGCACCACCGCGCCCAGGGTGGTCAGCAGCCCGGCGCTGATGTTCTCCAGCGGGGTGCCCCGGACGTTCGTCAGGGCGTCCTGGATCGCCTGCTGAAGCAGGTGTGCCGCGTCGATCTGGGCTTGGCCGGAAGCAATCACCTGCTCGAGCCTGGCCACGTGGGCCTGTGCCGCTGGAGAGTCGGTTTCTGCCACGTCGTTCCGGAGCTGGCTCTGGGTGGTGCGCACCACCTGTCTCAGGGCCTGGGCCACGCCGATCTGTTCGCGGCCCGCACTCACGATCAGTTCGAGCGCCTCGCTCTGGGCAAATCCGGCGGCCCCGACGTGATGACGTGCCGAGATCACCGAGCGGCGCTGCTTCTCCCGGTCCAGCTCAGGAATCCCTTTGCTTTTGCGGGTCTCCGACATGGAGGTCATTCTACAGGCCACCCAGGCGCACAACGGTCTGCCGGGGCTCGGCGAGAGCGGGTGAAGGGCTTTTGGGACGTGGAATACGGGTTGTAAATGGCGGCGCCGTCCCGCGGCGTGCTGTCGCTCATGGATGGTGCATTCGAGGGTCGATTCAGGAACGCTCGCCCTGGACGAATTCAGGGCGAGCGTCAGGCATCTCGGGAACCGTCAGCGACGGGTGGTGTCGTGCACGTCTCTGGTTTCCACGCGAACCGGCCGGGGCGCGGGACGGTTGAGGCCCGCGAGCCCCGCCAGTCCAATCAGGCCCAGCAGGCCCCACGGAAACTCACGCGTATCCGCACGACCGTTGTTGTTGGTATCGACCACTCCATCGTTGTTGGGATCGAGGGGCGCATTCAGGGTGTCCGGGGTCGTGGTGTCGGTGGACGTGTCTTGCGCGGAGGCCACCGGGGCGACGGACAGCAGAAGGGAGAGAAGCAGGACTTTATTCATAGAGACCACCTTTTTGAGCTCGCGTTCCGATCAGTGGGTTTCGTGTTTCATCAACTTCACCGGTCTGTCTTCTGCTTGCGAGGGCAAGCTAAGCCTACAGACGGCCGAAATTGTGTGGCCTGCTTCAGTGCGTGTTTAGGAAACTCCACAGTCCGTCGAAGCTCAACATCAGATGAATGGCAAAAGCCCAGTTCTCCTTTGGAAGGGACATCTCGGGGGCTTGATGCCTGTAAAACGTTGCCGACAGGGCCGGCGCTCACGTCGTGCCTACTCCAGATCGTCAATCTCTGAACGGGACCACCCTTGAAAAGTCAGAATACTCCTTGATCCTAAACCCCCTGGGGGTATATGGTCAGGCCAGTGACCCTGTGGTCAACGCCCCCCACGAAGAGGAGAACCCCAGCCCCATGAAGCGAATCCTGATGCCCCTGGCCGCTGCCCTGACCCTCACGGCCTGCACGACGCAGGCGAGCGACGGCTTCCCCACCATCTCTGTTGATCAATTGAAGACGGCGGTGGACGGCGGCGCGTACCTGCTCGATGTCCGCACGCCCGCCGAATTTGCCGAGGGGCATATCGCCAGCGCGATCAATCTGCCGCTGGACGAGGTGGAAGCCCGGACCGGCGAGGTGCCCACCGGCCGCCCGGTGTACGTCATCTGCCGCAGCGGCAACCGCAGCGCCCAGGCCAGCGCCGTCCTGAGCAAGGCGGGCCGGGACGTGATCAACGTGGGCGGCGGCATGAACGACTGGATCGCCGCCGGTTACCCGGTGACGCGCTGATCATGCCGGGCCGGGCAGCGTGAATCTGGGTCTGGACGGCCTGATCCTGGGGCCGCTGAACCTGAGCTGGCAGAGCCTGACGCTGCTGCTGGGTGTGGTGACGTGGCTCAGCGTGGCCCGGTTCGCGGGTGCTGAGCGCGCCCTGCTCGTCACGCTGCTGGTGGCGCGGCTGTGGGCGGCGCTGCCCGGACTGGACGGTCAGCGGCCGGTGCTGGAGAACCTGCTGGACATTGTGGACATTCGCCGGGGCGGCTGGGCCTGGCTGCCGGGAATGCTGGCGGGTGTGCTGGCGCTGTGGTGGCCGGCGCGCCGATTCTCGCCCCTGATGATGCGGGCGGTGGCGGTGACCGTGGTGGTCGCCGCCCTGCCAGGGCTGCTCAAACCAGCGCCGCAGGGCATGCAGGCCTCCCTACCCGCCACGCCCCTGCCCCGGCTGAGCGCGCTGGAATCGCAGGCTCCCGCGCCGTTGCCCACCGGCGGCGTCGTCAATTTCTGGGCCACTTGGTGCGGGCCGTGCCGCGCGGAACTGCCCCTTCTGGAAACCCGGCAGGAGCAGGGAGAGAAGATCCAACTCGTGAACGTCGGCGAATCCGACCAGACCGTGAAAAGCTTTCTGAAAGCGAACAGGCTGACGCTGCAGACGTGGATGGGGGGTCAGGCCCTGAGCGGTCCCCTGGGCATCACGGGTTTTCCCACCACGCTGGCGGTGAGCCGCACGGGCCGGGTGGTCGGGCGTCACCTGGGGCCGCTCAGCGGCGCCCAGCTTCAGAGTCTGCTGGACCTTGCCCAGGAAGCGCCCTGAGCCCTGGGTGGGCTCTGGAAAAGACATGAACGCCCCGGCGGAACGCGGCCCGGTGAGCGGTGATGCAAGGAAGCTCCGGTACGTTGCCCTGGCCGGCACTCTCCCCGATGCATGAGAAGGAGGTCTGAACCTCCGGATTGCCCGGCGGTGCCTGAAACGTTGCGGCGGGTGGGAGCGAGGGGTGGAAGTCGCCGCAACGCCCTGGACCGCTGGTACGCGGCGCGGAGAAATGAGGCGCGGCACCTTCAAAGAAGGAGCGGGGCATCGTCGTCCGCGCTGAGCGGGAGGACCGCTGCTGCGGACGCGGCGTACCGCTGCTCTCTTCGCAGGGCGTGGTGGTCATGCTTCTCGGCGTACATCCGCTCGTCCGCCAGCCGGGTGAGCGCTGGGCCGTCTGTGCCGTCTTCCGGGAAGAACGCGATGCCGGCGCTGGCATCCATGTCAGTGTACCCTGCCTGCCGCGTCAGACGCACGGCCAGACCCACCCGTTCGAGCAGCACGCGCACGTTCGCAGCGACGGCGTGGTCGAGAATCGCGGCGTACTCGTCGCCGCCGAGGCGGAAGATCCGGTCCTCGTTGCGGAAGGCGGTGCGGAACGAGGCTGCGAATTCCCGCAGCAACCCGTCGCCGCGCTCGTGTCCCTCCCGGTCATTCACGGCCTTGAGTCCATCCAGGTCGATCATGATGATTCCAAACGGAGTTTCATGGCGTTTGGCGGAACTCACGATCTGGTCGAGGCACTGGTCAAAGGCGCGCCGGTTGCCCAGCCCGGTCAGGCGGTCGTGGAGGGCCGCCAACTCCAGGTCGAGCAGATGGACGCGGCGCTCCTGGCTGATCTGCACACTTCGAGTGGCCGCCTCGAAAACCCGCCGCTCGTCATCCGCCCAGGGACGCGGCGTACAGCGTGCGGCCCACAGCATGGACCCCTGCGGCCCGGCGCCGGGCAGCGGAAGAAGCGCGGCGGTTCGTACTCCCCAGCGGACCAGGGCCGGGTGGGCCAGCATCTGTGCCGCGTAGTTGTCGATGAACACGGGCCGCTGCGGGGCCAGTGCCGGGTCGTACAGACCCTGGGTGGAGGCGCTGTGGGGCAGCTCGGGGGCGGACGCGAACGAAGCGTCTAAAAACAGTGTGGAGGCCAGGGGGGAATCGCCGCCGGTGGTCAGGCCGATCCAGTCGAGTGGGCAGGCGTCGGTGATGATGGGCGCGAGGGCCCGGGCCAGCTCCTCGGGAGGCAGGGTCCGGGTCGCGAGCAGGGATAGGGCCGCGAGCGCCTCCGCTTCCTTGGTCCGTGCGTGGAGGGCTTGGGTCCGGTCGTCGATGCGCTGTTCCAGGTCCCGCTCGTTCTGCCTGAGTCTCGCCACCAGTTGCTGCAGCGCGCGGGACAGGGCATTGACTTCCATGTAGGCCCGGGTTTGGGGCACCGCCGCGTTGAGTTCTCCGGCCTCAATGGCCTGGGCGGCCTGCCGAAGACGCCTGAGGGGCCGGGCGATAAAGTGTGCGGCGCCGAAGCCCAGGACAGCGAACAGCAGACCGAGCCCCAGGTTTACCAGAACCGAGGTCTTCTTAAATGCGTGGATTCCCGCGAACGCCACTTCCGTGTCCTGCCGGACCACGACGCGCCACTCCAGCCCGGTATAGCTGCGGTACCCCCGGCTGCGGCTGACCCCCGTCATGTACGTCCGGCCGTCCGGCCAGCGGGCCACGGTGTAGCCGCTGCTGGGAAGGCGCTCGAGCACCTGCAGTTCGAGCTGTTGACCCTGCAGTGCGGGCGGTCCGAGAAGCACTGTGCCGTCACGGTCCAGGATGAAGATGTCGAGGTGTTCGCGTTCTGCGGCCGGTTGCAGCAGCGACTCACGAACTTCCTGGGCCCAGGACCAGCTGAGGTGGGCCCCCAGGACTCCGGTGACCTGACCCTCCCGGTTGCGCACCGGCGTGGCGACATCGACGAAACGCAGCGGCTGAACGCCTTCTTTCGGAAGAAGTCCGGCAAGAAGTTTGGCTTCGTGAACGTCGCCGGCAAAAGGGCCTTTCAGGGCGCCCTGGAACCACGGCCTCTGCGCGACACTCTGGCCTTCCAGCAGGCCACCGGTGCTGGCAAGGATGGTGCCCTGAACGCTCGCCAGGCCAATCCAGGCGTAGCTGGGGTAGGTGCTCTTGAGTTTCTCGAGCAGCAGGCGCTGCTGGTCAGCAGAGGCCGGGCGCGCCCTGAAGACTTCGAGTTCACTGAGAATCTCGACGTCCCGGCTGCGCTCGAACATTCCCCGGTCGAGCTTGTCGGTCATCTCATAGGCCAGCTGCTGCAGCGACTGGCCGACCTTCTGTTGCAGCTGCAGGGACGACGCCCGGGTGTTGAGCGCGGTTTCGATGGATCCGAAGATCAGAAACAGCCCGGCGAGGAGGACAGTCAGCAGGGTTTTTAGCTGCATGGTTGGCATGGCTCTTCGTGGGCACTCCTGACGCCCTGACACTGAAATATGATCCGATCACACAATTCTGAAGGTGCGGCCCGGTCATGAGCGGTGAAATGCACGGTCGGCGGGGACGCGATCCAGGACACCGGGCCCGACGTCGCGCCGCCTCCCGGTGCGTGCGGTGCAGAGAGCGGCCGGTGGGCGCGCGGCGATTCACTCCGGCAGAAGCATTCGAACAAAGCTCTTCACCACCTTGGGATCGAAGTGGCTCCCTGAATGGTGCTGGATGTGCGCGATGGTGGCCTCGCGGGTCCACGCCCGGCGGTACGGGCGGTCGCTGGTCAGGGCGTCGTACACGTCCACCACCGCAAAGGCCCGGGCCGCCAGGGGAATCTCGTCACCCGCGCGCCCATGGGGATAGCCGCTGCCGTCCCACTTTTCGTGGTGGTACTGCGGAATGTCCAGGGCGGGAAGCAGGAATTCGATGGGTGAGAGCAGGTCCACCGCGTACCCTGGATGCCGTTTCATCCGGGCCCACTCCTCGGAGCTGAGCTTGCCGGGTTTCAGCAAGATCGCGTCGGGAATGCCCATCTTGCCGATGTCGTGCAGCAGCGCGCCCCGGCGCACGTTCACCAGCTCCTCGGGCGTAAAGCCCAGCACGTGGCACAGCTCGAGGGTCATTTCCGTGACCCGGCGAGAGTGCCCCTCGGTTTCCTTGTCGCGCAGGTCCAGCGCCCGGGCCCAGCCCTCGATGGTCTCGTCATACGCCAGACGCAACTCCACGTTGCGCTGTTCGAGCTCCTTGAGCAGCTGGGCGTTCTCGACGGCGATGGCCGCCTGACCTACCAGGGTGTCGACCGTCTCCAGCCACGCCGCGGACGGCTCGAAACTGCGCTGGCGCAGCACCTCGATGACGCCCAGCACCCGGCCCTTGGCGATCAGCGGCGCCGCGTAGTACCACGTCACCCCTTCGAATCTGCGCAGGTCATGCCACTCCGGCGTCAGCGTGGCCGTCTGGAGCGCCGGGACGATGAGCGGCTGGCGGGTCACGACCACCCGACCCGCCAGTTCGTGGTCGAGCTTTTCGGCCAGGCCCTGCAGGGGCGCGGCGTGCAGGCCACAGGTGGCAATGTACTGAAGTCCCTGGGTCTGGGGATCGCGCATCAGGGCCGTGGCCGCGTCGGCGCCCAGCTGATGGCAGATGTTTTCCAGGATCAGGCCCAGGATGGCCCCCAGATCGCCGCCGGCGGCGATGGCCTGGTCAATCTCCCGCAGGCCGGTGATGTGCTGCACCTGGCGCCGGAGGTCCTCGTTAAGCACCTGGACTTCCTGTTCGGCGTGGTGACGGGCCGTGATGTCGCGCGAGATTCTGGCCACCCCCACCACCGCGCCGCAGGTGTTGAGGACCGCCGAGATGGTGACGATCATCGTGAGCTCCCGGCCACCCTTGGTGAAGTTCACCACCTCGAACGGCTTGATGCGCTCTCCCCGACAGACGCGCCCGAAGATGTCGGCTTCCTGCTGCCGGTGCTCCGCGGGAACAAGAAAGTCGGTCCGCCGGCCGATGACGTCCGCGGCGGCGTGGCCATACAGGTGTTCGGCTCCGGGATTCCACGAACGAATGGTTCCGTCGAGATTGATTCCGATGATCGCGTTGTGGCTGGCTTCCACGATGGATGCCAAAAAGGCCTGATCTTCCTCCGCGATCCGGCGCTGGGTGATGTCACGCGCCACGCAGTACATCAGCGGATCGCACGGCATGACCACCGCCGCCCACTCCAGCCACACGGTGTGGCCGTCCTTGTGGACGTAGCGGTTCTGGAACACTGTCGTGGGTTGCCCGCCCGTGATGCTCGCGTCCTCGGCGGCGGTCACGGCGTGGTCGTCCAGATGCACGAAGTCGATGTACGCCCGGCCGATCAGCTCGTCAGGGGTGTAGCCCAGCATCTGTTCCGACACGGCGTTGATGCTGGCAAAGCGTCCGTCTGGGCCGATGGTCGCGATCAGGTCCAGCGACAGGTCCAGTGTGCGCTGCAGCTCGGTCGTGAGTTTGCGGTAGCGCTCTTCACTCTTCTCGAGCAGCTCGCGAGCCTCCTTCTCACGGGTGACGTCCTGCACCAGGGAGACCACACACGCCTCGCCGCCGATCGTCACCGGTACGATCGACGTGACGGTGGTGCGCAGCTGTGTGGACTTCGCGCGGAACTGCATCTCGCGGTTGCGGACCGATCCCTGCTGGCGCAGGATCTGCCGGACCTCCTCAAACTCCGCAGGGTCACTCCAGAAATGCAGATCGCCCGAGGTACGGCCGATCACCTCTTCCCAGGCATACCCGCTCTGACGCAGGAACTCGGGGTTGGCGTCGAGGTAGCTGCCGTCGCCGAGGCGGGTGACGATGATGCCGATCGGGCAGGCCTGGAAAACCTTCTCGAAGCGTTCCTCGCCTTCCCATAGCTCCGTTTCCTGTTCGCGTTGCTGGGTCACGTCACGGATGAGCAGCGAGATGCCGTCCTCGGCCGGATACACTGTCGCTTCCAGCCACCGTCCGACCTCGGCCGCAAAACTCACCTCGTGCTGCACGGTCCCGGTGGCCCTGGCCCGCTGAAGCGCCCGGCCAATCGGCCGGTGGTGTGGGTGGTCCCCGAACGTGGCGGGCAGGGTCCAGCCGTCAAATTCCTGGGGTGTCTGTGCCGACAGAGCGGCGGCCGCCGGATTGAGGTAGGTCAGATTCCAGTCGTCGTCGAAGGACACGACACCGTCCGTGACCCTCGCCAGGGTAGAGCCGAGGTGCTGCTGAAGCTGGCGTTGCTGCCGCTGGACCTCCTCGCGCACGGTCACATCGTGGTGAAGGCCGAGGTAATGGGTGAGGGTGCCCGCAGCGTCCCGAATGGGACTCAGGGTCAGTTCGTTGTAGAACAGCGTGCCGTCTTTGCGGTAATTGCGCAGCGTCACGGTGGCGCTGCGCTCCTGCGCGATGGCCTGACGAATCTCCTGCGCGGCCGGCTGATCGCGGTCATGGCCCTGCAGCAGGCGGCAGTTGTGCCCCACAATCTCCGCGGCTGCGTAGCCGCTGAGGTGCTCGAAGGCGGCATTGGCGTAGACGATGGGGTGGCCAGGCTGACGCATGTCCGCAATCACCGTCCCGACCGTACACGTCGAAAGGACTTGCCCCAGAAGCTGGAGTTCCGAAACAGTGGTGGGGATGGGGGGCATACAACTCCTGACTCTGTCGTGCTGTCTTAAGGAAAGCTTAACCTTAGGGAATGATTGTAGTTGAGTACGATCGCCTACAGTTCAACCTGTGTAGTGCGTCCCACGAATGGGCATGGCTCTCAACTTTTAAGGGTGGGGTATCCAGGGCGACATGACGTGACATCACCGGTCCCAGCGCTAAGCGGTGCCCCGCCGGGTGGCTGCGGGAAAGAAGGCCGCTGGAGACGCTGTACCTGGCCTGTAGCGTCCGTCTGCCTCCGGTGATCCGGCCGTCCCCCAGCGCCGTGCCCGTAAACCTGCGACACTCGGGGCATGACGGCTCAACCCGCGCTGCTCTCCATCGGACACCTGGCCGCCGAGACGGGTGAGGGGGTCAAGGCCCTGCGCTACTGGACGGACCTCGGTCTGCTGGAGCACCGACGCACCGCGGGCGGCTACCGGACGTACACCGCCGAGAGTGTCGAGCGCGTGCAGTTCATCCGGTCTGCCCAGCGCGTTGAATTTGGCCTCTGCGACATCGCCCGTATCCTGAATCTGCGCGCAGACGGCCATAAGCCCTGCCAGGAGGTCCGGGAAGAACTGCACCAGCATCTTCAGGCGGTTCGCCAGCACCTGACCCAACTTCAGGCGCTGGAAGCCGAACTCGCCGGGCGGCTGGCGTACGCCCAGGCACACCCTGATCCCGAGTGCGACGCCCCCGGCTGCGTGTATCTGAATTCATCTGTCTCTTGACTCTCCCTCTGGGGGGAGACTCTAGCTTCGGGCATGGAATCCAACTGCTGCGCTCCCAACACCGACGGGCAGGACGTCACGTCCTGCCCGGTCAGTGGCACCCGTGGAGAAGCGGTGCCCCTGATCACCCTCAAGGCCCTCCTGACCCCAGCTGCCCTGGCGCGACTGAGGCCGGAAGAGGCTTTCCGGCTGTGCCTGGACCCGGCCTGCGACGTGGTGTACTTCAGTCCGTCTCAGACCTACGGCACAGGAGATCTCAAGGTGCCGGTCTTCCAGAAGAATCAGGCAGCTGAGATCCCGGTCTGCTATTGCTTTGCCCACACGCGGGCGGATCTCGGTAAGGCCGTGGCCTCGGGGACGGGCCCGGCGCTGGAAGCCTCGATCCGCGCGCACGTGCAGGCCGGGCGCTGCGGGTGCGAGGTCAACAACCCGCAGGGCAGTTGCTGCCTGGGCAATGTCGTGACCGTTCTGCGGAGCCTGGACCGCCAGGAGCAGGCATGACGGATCTGCCGCTGGTCCGCAACCTGGGCTTCAAGGGACGCTCCGTCGCGCTGATCGAGGGGGATCAACTGGGCGGCACCTGCCTCAACCGGGAATGTCTTCCTACCTCCAGGATAGTTCCGGAAAGCACTTTGATCCTGAAGTCGTGGACGTTCTTCGCCGCCTCGATGCCTTCACGCTGGCGCCTACATCAGCCGCTGCTTCCAGTCTCCGGACGTGTACGGCGTGGAGGGAGCGGCCGATCACAGCGGTGCGGGGTGCCCTGGACGGCGCCGCGGGCGTGGTTCGGTGTTCCCCCGCAGCGCAGGTGGCCCCCGCAGCGACGAGCCGATATGTATTCTGGGTGGGTCACCACGCCCGCGGCACAATTTCAGGGGGGCGGACCCACGGCTGCCTCCTCAACTCCACGAGGTTCCCGATGCTGAATGTCATTCTGTACGCCACGCCGACCTGCCCGGACTGCCATGCACTGCGCCTCTGGTTTAACAAGCGCGGCATTGCCTTTGAGGAACGCGACCTGACGGTTCCTGCAGTTGCCGACGAAGCCAAGGCCCGGTACGGCGTGCGGGTTGCGCCCATCACGGTCGTGGGCGATCAGTTCTTCTACGGCACTTTTGATCAGCAGCGGCCCAAGCTCGAAGCCCTTCTCAGTTGACCCACTGCGAACGTTGAACAGCAGCGCGCCTTGACCGCCGACGGGGGGACTGGAGGCGGTTGCGTGGCTCCAGCCGTGTTCCACCTGTTGAATCAGGCGGTCACTGCCCGGCTCCAGCGGGGAGACCCTCCACCCTCGGGCGGCTGACCTCGTAGCACGCCAGGATGTTGCCCGATCCCTGCCAGGTACGGGAGCTGAGCAATTTCAGGGACACGCCGGGCCGACCCACGAACAGCGGCGTGCCTCCGCCAGCAACAAGCGGAAAGATGACGAGGTGCAGCTCGTCGATCAGCCCATGGGTCAGCAGGTGGTTCCAGAGCGTCCGGCCAGCGAACATGAAGATGTCCCCGCCTTCTTCCGCCTTGAGGGCCGCCGCCGCTTTCACGGCGTCCGCCACGCCGATGATGTGGGTGTCGTCCCAGGGAGAGAGCTCCTCGCGGGTGAGGTGATCGGACACCACCCGCTTTTTCATCCGTGCCTGCAGTCCGGCCATCTCCCGGCGGATGGGGCTGGCCTCTGGATCATGCGGTATCCCCGTCCAATACTGCATATTGTCCAGAAAATTGCGGCGTCCGTTGTACAGCAACGTCTCCGCCCCCCTCATCCGCTCTGCCATGTATTCGTCGAAGTGCTGGTCCCCCACGTAGTCTGGATGCAGATGATCAAAAATGGCGTCCAGCTGGCGGTCTTCGCCCTCGTAGTAGCCGTCCAACGTCACGAGATTGCCGACGATGAGTTTGCGCATCAGGGCTCCTTTTGGTATGTTGTGAGCGTAATACGAATTATAATTTCGGTCAAGGTTCGTGCGCCTGGGCGAAACCGGCTACAGGGACAGAGTCCCATCACCGGGTGAAGGACGTCCCTGGAACAGGAGCAGCCCAGGACACAGCAGGGATCAGAGGCGCCGGGCGGCCCTCGCGGCCGGTTCGTTCCCACCCCGAGTTCCGTCCGCCTCCACCGACCGACTCGGCCACCAAGAGGAGAACAATGACGCAAGACACCCCCTGGACGAACACCATCACCGCCATCACGCTCTTCGTCGAACATCTTGAAGAAGCGAAAGCGTTCTACAGCCGGGTGTTTGAACTTCCGGTCTTTTTTGAAGGCGACACCTCCGTCGTCTTCAAATTCGGTTCCACCATGATCAACCTGCTTCAGATCGGTCAAGCCGACGAGCTGGTGACCCCCGCTCATGTTGCCGACAGTCAAGGCGGCGCGCGTGCGGTCTACACGCTGAGCGTCGATGACGTTGATGCCAAATGTGCGGAGCTGGAGACCAAAGGCGTCACCCTGCTGAATGGACCGGTGGATCGTCCCTGGGGAATCCGTACCGCCAGTTTCAAAGACCCGGCGGGCCATATCTGGGAGATCGCCACATAGGTTGAGCCGCTTCCAAACAGTGTTGCGGGTTCAGGACAGGCGTGGGCCGGCCCCCTGCTGCGGTCATGCCTGGGGCAGGGTGAAAAAGAAAGTGGAGCCCTGGCCCGGGCGGCTCTCGACCCAGAGGCGTCCGCCGTGCCGCTCGATGATCTTCTGACACACCGCGAGTCCGATGCCGGTTCCCTCGTATTCCTCCTGCCCGTGCAGCCGCTGGAAGATCACGAAAATGCGCTCGAAATATTGTTGCTCGATCCCGATGCCGTTGTCCGAGACCGCAAAGCGCCACCATGCGCCGTCGCGCTCGGCCCAGACGCGCACCTGCGGAGGCACGCCTTCGCGGCGGTACTTCAGGCCGTTCGAGATCAGGTTCTGCAGCAGTTGATCGAGTTGCGGGGCGTCCGCACACACCACCGGCAGCTTCTGACGGGTCACGCTCGCCCCGGATGGCAACGGTCCGGTCTGGAGCCGCCCCACCACCGTGTCGAACACGGCCGCGCTGTCCACCGGCACCAGCTCCTGCCGGCGCGTGTGCAGGCGGGAGAAGGCGAGCAGGTTGTCGATCAGGCGTTTCATCTGTTCGCCGCCGTGCACGATCTGCTGCACGTACATCCGGCCACGTTCGTCGAGCTGCGTTCCGTAGCGGCGTTCAATGATGCCTGCAAAGCTCGTCACCGCGCGGATCGGGGCCTGCAGGTCGTGCGAGGCCACGTACGCAAACTGTTCGAGTTCCGCGTTGCTGCGCTCCAGTTCCCACGTGCGCTGCGCGAGCTGGTTCACGGTCTGCGCGCCTTCCAGGGCCAGCCCCAGACTGCGCGCGGCCGTCTCCAGCACCGCCCGGTCCGCCGGACTCCAGCACCAGCCCTCGAACAGCGCCACGTTGAAGATGCCCAGGACCCGGCCGTTGACCCACACTGGCAGGGTGGCGACGGCGCGCAGGTGGGAGACGAGTTCCGGGGCCACGTCGCGCGTCTGGTCGTACACGTCCTGAAACAGCCCCTCCCCGGTCTGGTCGGGCAGGTCGAGGGTGGGGATGTGCCCGACGGGAAAGCCCTGGTCGATGACCGCCTGGAGCGCCGGGGTTCCGGCGCCGCCCACCTGCGCGGTCGCGCGCCAGCGGTGGGCCCGTTTCTGGTAGAACAGCGCCATGCCGTGGGGCAGCAGGGACAGCACCACCTGCATGGCCCGCTCGATCAGCGTGTCCGCATCGCTGTGAACGGCGAGGTCGCGGGTCAGCTCCGCGAACGCTTCCAAGGCCCGTGTGCGCGCCTCAAGTTCGGCGTTTTGCTGGGCGAGATGCCGGGCGCTCTCGGTCCGGTCCAGGGCGATGGTCAGTCCCCGGGCCACCGCCCGCACCAGCGCCTGATCCCGCTCGGTCCAGGCGTGGGCTTCCCGGGTGCCCACCGCGAAGAGGCCGCGGGTGTGCCCACCGATCACCAGCGGCAAGAAGGCGGCCGCGCCGTACGACGTGGCGCTGGGCAGGCTGTTGGAAGAAGCGTCCCAGCCGTCCACGAAGCGGGGGCTGCCCGACTGCGCGGCCTCGTGGAAGTTGGGGGCGTCGGTGGGGACCCCCTCGGTCATCTGGGCCACGACCTCGGGGGGGACGTCCTCGGACCAGACCTGCGCCTTCCACCGTTCTCCTTCGAGGGCGTAGTACACCGCGCTGACGTGGGGCAGGTTGGCGCGCACGACCTTGCCGGCCTGACGGGCCAGCACCAGCACGTCGTTTTCACTGCCCACCGCCTCTTGGTACGCGTAGAAGGCCGCGAGGGCCCCACGCTGCTCCTCGGGTTCGGCGGCGCGCGCTGCTTCCTGGGCCTCCAGGTCCTGGCCGAGACGGGCGTGGCCCAGCGAGACGGCACACTGGGCCGCGAGGATCCCCAGGAACTGGCGCTCCTCCGGCGCGAAGATATGCGTCTCCCCGAACTCCACGACGAGCGCTCCCAGCGGCCGGCCACCCAGGACCAGCGGCAGGACGGCGGTGGCTGCCCCGCCCTCGGTGCGCGTCGTCCACCCGGGGTAGGCCTGTGCCAGGGCGCTTCGCGTCTCGAAAAACAGGGGGCTGCGGTTCTTCAGCGCGTCCCAGACCGGACCCGGCGTGTCCGCGAGACCGTCCTTATCCGGGAGACCACCCTGCCCGTACAGCGCTGTTCCCGGATGGCCCCGGGTGGCGGCACAGTCCAGCCGCGTGCCCGTGTCGTCCATGAGCAGCGCTGTGACCACGTCGGCGTCCAGAGCTCCAAGCATGACCGGCAGCACCACTCCAAAGACGTCATGCTGGGTGCGGGCGGTTGTCAGCGCCTCGGTCATGGCCTGAAGGCGACTCAGGAAAAGGGGGGGCACAAGGGGCACGGCAGACGGTCCAGACACGGCGCCCAGCATACTGTCCGCGCTGAACGGGGGCCATGGTCGGAACAGGCTGCTTGCTCACGTTATGGGTGATAGGTCGGGGACTCCCCTATCTACGCTCCCTGGGACACGCCGCCCGAGTGGCATCAATACCGAATATATACAATCGGCTTCTCCTTGCCTCTACTCTTTAGCTCTACTTTCCCCAAAGCTGGAATGTATAAATGCAGGCCTTTTTTAACCCTGCTCAGGCCTATGCAAAAGCTCAATAAGGCATAGGGCATGATCTGAGGCATCTCCTGCTCGCCAGTGGCTTCGCCGCCCGAATCAGCCCAACCCTCAAAGCCGTCAGGTGTATAAACGGTAGTGCTCCAGAAATCCCGACAGAAAATCCCCAACCCGTTGAGAGGGTAGGGCACACTGGAGGGAACGTATGGGAAAGC
>NZ_BMOM01000027.1 GCF_014647075.1 Deinococcus aerophilus
TCAGAACCATACGTCTGAGAGGCCATTCCTCATGGTATTTGCTCGCCCAGAGAGGCGTGAAATTCCAAAACGGGCTCTAGAAGCGTCCAGCAGGGTGCCCGGATCACGTGGGATCTGTTCATCGCAGCGTGATGTGATGTGTTCGTGAGAACCAGATAATTACTCTTGTCAGACGATGAAGACATGTAGTTGTTTGAGGAGAAGGGTTAAAGGCGCGGCGCCAACCGCTGATACGCAGATGAATCAGGCCGCCCGCCACAGAAACAACCAGCGTGCCCGGCAGCTCCCGGATCTAAGCGTACCCCGGCCTCCTGGTCACTGATGCTTCACTACTTGTTTCTGGCCCTGTCCCTGACAGCTACCTTGCCTGGGGCTCCGACCACGCCGGCACAACTGGGGACGTCAATAAGCCTGCGCAGCAATGAAGAGGGCCGTCTGGTGCTGATCCGTGGCGCGCAGACCAGCGGCGTGGAAACCTACAAAAGTAAATCTGGCCTCACCCACCTGCGGTTTCGTCTGACCTCGGGCGGCGCCAGCTACGCGGCCATCGCTTACGAGAACCAATGGACCCCGGCCCTGCGCCGCGCCCTCGAGGCGGGGCGCGTTGACGCCGCTGGCGTGTGGGAAACCTTCCAGGGCGCGCCCTCGTTCACGCTGAAATACGTGGTGGCGCCCCTTTCCACTGCCACCACTACCGCAGCCCGTAACCTGCTGCGCATTCGCGATGCCTTTGTTCCCGAGGGCAGCGTGCAGAAAATCACCAGGGCCCAGAACGTGACCTTCACTTTCTTGGTGGGCAGCGAAATTTATCAGGGCGTCATGTACGCGGGGAGCTGGAACTCAGCGGCGCTGGACCTCCTGCTCAGCGGCCGGGTTACCCTGTACGGGCACTGGGAAACGTTTGAGGGCCGCCCCAGCTTTGTGACCACCCGGGTCACCCCGTGAGCCACACCCACGAAGCTGCAGAACCCACCGGGCCGCAGGACACCGCCGGGGCCGGGCCTGCGCCGAGACCCGGGATGCGCTGGCCCGTGATGGCCCTGGGCGCGCTGCTGCTCACGGTTATGGCTGCGGGCGTCTGGCAGGGTCAGCGGTTTTTTCAGCCAAGCTCCAGCATGTCGGTCCAGAGCGCCGGCGCTGGCCTGATGCCGCCGCAGGAGACTGAAGAGCTTGAGTCCACTGCCCCTGGGCCGCGTGACGTCCTGAGTGAATCTGTTGTCGCCCTGGACGAAGATCTCCCTGGCGAGTCTGTGACCGACGAGACGCCCGCTGGCCAGCCGCCCGCAGGGTCTGATGAGGACCTGCCCGGCGAGCCTGTAGGCCCGGAGTGAAAGACCGCTTCCGTGGTTCCGCTGACCTTTCACCCCGTCACCCCGAGGAGGCAGATGATCCACACAACACCGCTTCCCACCTCTGGAATTGCGCACCCAGAGTCTTTCAGCATGATCACATCGGCCACGGCGGGCGGGCCGCGCTGGGGGAACTGGCCGGCAAGGGACAGCGCGGAGTGATCATGCCCTGGGACGGCAGTGGGTGCCATGACCGGCAGACTACAACCGCCGTAATGACGTCAGGTGCGCGCTTCCCACGCAGGGTTTCGAGCCCCTCATCGACATGATCCCGGGGCACAATCGCACCCCGCTCCAGCGTCCGCCGCGCTGGCTCCTGCTGGCCGCAAGTGCCGCATTGTTGATGACCGGGATCTGGCTGGGTGACCTTCTGAACCCGCCGGGGAGTTCAGCCACGGTGGCCAGCATGGCGGTGCAGGCTTCAACGTCTCCAGTGCCGGAAGCCTTCCCGTCGCCACAACAGGCGCCGCAGCCGCCGCCTTCCAGCAGCGCGCCGGCGCCTGTCCAAATGGTGCGCACGGCTGGTCACGTGACCGAGATCCGCCGCAGCCGCCGCGGATTCAGGCAGATCGTGCTGAGGCAGGCCAGTGGCGCGGAAATCACCGTCACGGCCATGCCCTCTCTCGGCGTGCTGGATCCGGCCCCCCGCCTCGGAGACAGCATCGAGGTCAGTGGTCTTCCGGCCACCTACCGTGGACAGCCGCAGGTGAAACTCGAACACCGCCGCGCCATCCGAATCGTCCAGGGGGCCACCGCGTTGACGGTCAGCCAGGCATCGGTTCAGGAGGGGCCAGTGCAGGTGCACGGCACCATCACCTCGCACCGGGAGTACGAAGCGCAGAACGGCACCATGCTGCTGTTCACCCTTGACGGAAGCCTGTCGGGCGTCATGTTCGCCGACGATTGGGCGACCAGCGACCGCGATCAGATCCTGGATCTCGCCGAGCAACAAAGCAGCGTCGTGGTCGAGGGCCAGATGACCACCTACAAGGGCAAGCCATCAATTCAGGCACAGACCATCGTGACCGCCCCATGATCACCCTGGCCATTGCCCTGGTCCTGGGCATCATCCTCGGCACTGTCGCTGGCCTGATGCCCGGCCTGCACAGCAACACGGTCGCGGCCAGCCTGGTGGGCATCGCCTTGGGCCTCCCGGACGAGTGGCGGCTGCCCGCCACGGTGGCCATTGCTGCGGCCGGCGCGGCCAACATCTTCTGGGACCTGATCCCCACCCTTTTCCTCGGCATTCCCGGCAGTCCGATCCAGGCCATGCTGCCCACCCACCGCTTGGTGATGGAAGGCCGGGGCGGTGAAGCGCTGCGCCTTTCCGCCCGAGCCACGGTCTTCGGGGTGCTGTGTGCCATGGCGATCAGTACGCTGCTTCTCCACACGTCCCTCGCCTCATCCTTCGAAAATCAGCTTGAGGGTGTCCTGTTTCCCCTGATGTTGATCGCCACCATCATCTTGCTGATTACCGAGAAGCGCCGTGTGGCGGCCGTGACGCTGTTCACGCTGGCTGGCCTGTTCGGTGTGATCGCCCTGGGCAAACCCATCGTGCCCGGCGGGAGCGATGGGGCGTTTGGGGTGCTGTTGCCGGCCCTCACGGGAATGTTTGGAATGCCAGGACTGCTGAGCGGCCTGAGCGGCGCGGCCACCCTCCGGCCCCGGCAAGATCCGGACGCCCCAGACCTGATGCCTCTGCGCAACGTCATCGCAGTTGGCAGCCTGGGCACGGTTCTGGGCGCTCTCTCAGGGTTCTTGCCGGGCATGGGAAGCGCCAACATCGCAGCGCTCGGGGACACCGCCCGGCGCCCCAGCGAGGGAACCTCTGAGGACCGCCGGTACATCGCGCTCATTTCCGGGTTGCAGGCCGCCGACATGGTGCTGGGCGTGACGGCTTGGTACCTGATCGACAAGGCGCGCTCCGGAATCAGTGTGTCCATCAGCTTGATTGCTGATCCGGCAGATGTGGACGGGCGCCGCGCCATCCTGTTTGCCATCATCCTGTCGGCGGTGGTGAGCTACTTCGCCCTGCGACTCACTTGGCGGGGCACGGTGCGGACCATCGAGCGTTTTGACCAGCGGGGACTGAACTTCGCCCTCGCCTGCGCCCTGATCCTCTTGGTGGCCATGACCACCGGATGGGGCGGCCTCCTGATCCTAGCCATTGGCACGCTGCTGGGCGCCGCTGCGCAGGCCGCTGGCATCCGCCAAGCACAGCTGATGGGCTTCCTGCTCATCCCGGTGCTGCTTTACCTGAGCGGTAACCAGGCCTGGATCGTCAGCTCCCTTGCCCTGGACGCCCGCCTGAGTGTTCCACTACCAACCAGCACAACCCAGATTCTAGGTTTTCTGGGCACCACTGGCGTGATGGGGGTGGTCGCCTATCAGGCCTGGATGGTGGCCACCCGGCGCTGACTACCCTTCAAGACGCATAACGGGCAGCAAAAAGTCAGCTCCTATACGGTGTCTTTCCGATGAAGCCAAGCAGAAGCCGACCCACACCTGATCTGGGGCGCAGCATCTGGCTGGGCTACCTCCGGCCCGTGGACCTGAACATCCTGCGGGCCCTGAATCAGCCGTTCACCGGCACTCTCTACCCTGAACCGCGCGCCCCAGTTCGCCTGAATCATCCAAACACTCACGGAGGGAGGCACGACCTCCCCCCAGCCACTCGCGGCGCAACTGCGCAATCAGTCTTCAATTCAGATTAGGCGAGTTCGACGTATATTCAGAGAATGAACCCGCGCAGCCCATCAGGGGGCCTGGCCCAACAGGCGTCGTGCCCGGTCCAGTGCCTGAACTAATGGGTCCTGGTCACCCCGGTGCCGAAGCCATGGACCGGTCGGCCCTTGCGCGCCTTTCAACGCCTGAAGCCACAGCGTCCCGAGATAGTGCACGAGGACGTGATCCAAATCGTCTGATTGCGGTTCGTCGCTGACAGGTGCGTGTGAGGGCACATCCAGCGGAAAAGCAACATCTTGCTTGACCTCGGACAGGGGGGCAAGTTCGTGTTTCACCTCGGGCCTGTGTTTTTCTGGATGTTCACCGGCAAGTGGCAGATGAACTTCTTGGACCCCCTGAGCACTGCGGTCCTCGTATAGTCGACTCAGCAGTTTGAACCCGTCGCGCACATCCACGGGTTTGGTGCCGCACTGCACCACGGTCCAGGCGCCCAGCCGCCGTTCCTCTACCCCCGTCGCTGAGACGAAGGTCAAGCCCAAAGTGACTTCAGGGTACGCCAAGGGCAACGTGCCCACGTCGGCGTGTGTGAAGTTGTATTCCGCTTCGGGCAACGAGGCCATCTGCAATCGGCCGGCCAGCTCAAGGGCATTCATAGACCCTCTCGGATATCAATGCCACTGAGTTCTCGCAATAATGGCGTCGCTTTTCCCTCTGTAGCCAGGAGATACAACAACTCGCCGCTGCGGGTCATTCCAACATAGAAACGCATCCGCTCACGTTCCATAAGAATGTCCCGCTCCTCACGCTCGGTTTCGGCCCCCAGGGCGCCAAGATGCTCAGCATCCAATCCGACCAGCATCACCACAGGGAACTCCAGGCCTTTGGCAGTATTGATCGTCATCACTTTGACGCTCTCGCGCAGAACGTCCACATCCTCCTGGACCGGATCCCAATGGTCGGTGGGAATGCCTTGTTTGGTGAGGGCGTACGCGTACTCCTGGGCGAGTCCTTCGGTGGTGGCAATCACGGCGATGTCTCGCAGCCGCAGGAGGTTCTCCTCTCGAAACCGCGTGATTTCCTCTATGACAAAGCGTTTAATCAGGTGACTCTCAGCAAAGCGCATCAAAACAGGACGCGGGCCAATGCGCTTCACGGACGTCATATCTATCAACTCACCATGTTCTTTAAGATGCACGTTCCGCGAGGCAAGATCAGCGGCGGTACGGACCACTTCGCGGGTGTTGCGGTAATTGATCTTAAGGGCGTACGAACGTCCCCGGATATCCAAGCCTACCTGCTTCCATGAAAACCCACGGGAGTACAAGCTTTGCGCGGCGTCTCCCAGCACCAGGACGGTTTTGTGCTCAGTGCCTTGACCCCGGGTGAGGCGCTGCAACACCCGCAGTTCCAAGGGCGTCAAGTCCTGCGCTTCGTCGACAACCACGTCATCCACTACTTCCAGTTCCGGATGGTCGAGCAGGAGGCGGTACATGCGCGTAACGACGTCCCCCCAGTCCATCAGGCCGTGTGCCTGCAACTGGGCGTTGTAAGCGCTCAGCACTTCCCAGACTACAGCGCGCGAAAGGGGACTCAGGGCCTGCTTTCGCCCGTACCGCGGCGCCTGACGGTAAGCATCCATGTCCGGAAGCCCAAAACCTTTAATCACCCGCTGAATTTCATCGTAGAAGAATTCTGGAGCGCGCGCGAGCACCGCAGAGTGCCGCTGGGTCCGCACCTCATCAATCGCCTGCCGGATAAACTGCAGTGCCTGATCGCGGTCCACGAGCACATGCTGTACTCCTGCGGCGCCCAGCATGTGCAGCGCCCAGTGCCGGTAATCCTCAATACGCAGGGTGGGCGGCAAGGTGCCAGTCACTTCCTGCACCAGACTGCGAGTGACGCGTTGCAGCACGGGGTTGTAAGTGATGAACAGCACTTGCCGTCCAGCCTGCGCGAGCCGGACAGCACGGTGAATCCCGACGGTCGTTTTTCCACTGCCGGCCACGCCCTTGAGCAGGGTGGCCCCGGTATGAATCCGGTCCACATGGTGTCGTTGTTCGTCGGCCAGCCCCAGCAGAAGGTCCTGGATACTGCCCCGGGTATACGCATCAAGCTGTTCCAAGGACGCTCGTTTAAAAACGCGGAAAGGATCCGTCAGGGGCTCGGAAGGATCCGTCGCGAGCGCCAGAAGCCACTCGTGGGTGCGCAGAGGCAGTCCGGGGAGGCACAAGGCATCATCCAGGGTGGGTGCGTCCCGCAATGCGTGGGCCAACGGCGCCGGCGCCCCCAACAGCCGCAGCTGATGCACGGTAAAGGCCCGCAGGGGAAAATCCGCGCCGCTTTGAGGATGGTTCCATGCGTCGGGCACCTGGAAGTCTACCGGTAGCGATGGGGCCGTGGCCTGCGGTTCAAGTTCCCAGTTCAACAGGTCGTGCGTTCCAATGTCCCGGGCGGTCAGGCGGTCGAAGACACTATGCGGCACCACCCGCAGCAGCATGGGCTCACGGTTGCTCCCCCACCGGAACAGCATGCGCCAATTGTCGTTCACCCGGCAATACCAGGCGTCCATCAGGTCCAGTCGCCGCACCTGCAGGCCGGTGGCCTGTGGGTGCGAGAGAAGCGCTTTAATCGTGCCAATAATGGCCGGTTGCATCGGCTGCGCCGCATTGTGTTTCAGGTCGTCCAGGAAGCGGGGGCTCACAAGCATCGTCATGATTTGACCTCTACCGGTAAAAGCCTGCCAGAGCGTCCAGCAGGGGTTTGAACGCCGCTTCAGTGGCCACGCTCGGGTGATTCGCTAGGGCGAAAAAGTCGGCGCTGCGTAAGGTGCGTTTCTTCGGAACCATGTCGCGGTCCGTGAGGTCATACTGGTCGCGTGGCCAACTGTGGGCCTGGAAGTCCTCTGCCGCTACCCTAAGCCCCTCTAGAGGCTCATCGCTGCGCACCTCTGCTACCAATTCCGCGTTGTAGGCGAGACCGCCGTTCGTGAAGTTGGCACTGCCGAACAACGCTCCCGACGGCAACCACAACAACTTGGCGTGCAGGGCGTCCCGGTACGACACCTGCGCGCCGAGATGCGCCAGTTCCTCTGCGAACAACACGGTGTCTGCGTGGTTCAGAAATTCGCGTTTCAACTCCGCGCTGCGTTCCCGCAGGCCGCGCAGAACTTCGTCCTGCAGGTCAAAGTCGAGGTCCTCGTTCGCCTGCACACGCCGCACCTGCTCAGCCGTGAGTTGGTACTCCGCTAGAGCCGGCAAGGTCACCAGTTCATGAGGAGGTTTCACAATCACATGAATCAGGTGTTTCTGGCCTAACAGGCGCAGCAGGTCTTTCAGGGTGATCCTTTCCCGGTGCGTCCCGAAGACGCTCCGGTAAGGGCCCAATGACCGAACGTCGAACTCGACGTTCTTCAGCCACGGCGTAATCAGCCACACTTCACTCGGGGCGCAGTCGAGCGCCTCAAGCATCAGGCGCACCATCTGATTCTTCAGGCGGTCGGTACGATCGGTCACATGGAAAATCACAGCGCTTCCTGCCGGTACAACACGGTGCGTAAGGTCAGGTGTTCCGGATCAAACACGCGTCCCTGTTGCTGCAGCCCGGCCCTGGCGAAGGCGCGCACCAGTTGGTCACTGAGGTGGCCTTGATGCTCGTGCAGGACGAATCCTCCGTGGGAATCGGCCAGACGAACGACCTCCGCCACATCCAGATCATCCCCACGAACGGTGATGGGCGCGGTCAGGACTTCATGGGCGCGTTTGAGCAGCGTGCGCGACACATTATGGCGGGTCACGTCGATGTGCCCCTGGTCGCAGGACCCCGCCAAGCAAGCCGGGCATGCGTCCACACAGGTCGACAGCGACCAGCTTTCCACCTGGGCAAGGAAGCGGTCGTCGGCCGTCATCTCCTCCTCGCCTTCCTCTTCATCCAGCACCTGCTGGAAGTGCGTGCGGTACACCTGAAGAAGCCGCGCCAAGTTCGGCAGGTTCCGGTCCTCTTTTAAGAGGGTCAGGGCGTACCCGGCGAGTTCCTGCGGCAAAGGCGTCCGGTGGAAGTGGGCACTGAGCTCTGACTCCAGATCCAGCAGTTCCAGCAACACGTCGAGGTGCGGGAAGCGTTCCCCATTGACGTGTACTTCCGACGTCAACACCGTTGCCAAGTGCATCAGTTCAGGGCTGTCGTCCCGCAGCAGACCCTCTGTCGCTTGAACCAGCGCGCGGCGCAGACCGTCATCCTTCCGTTCGTGCGCAGGGAGCGACAGCAATACCCGCACCTCGTGCACGATGGGGGTGCGTCGGTTCAATGCGAGGACCGCCTTGACGAACTGCTGCTCTTCGGCCACGGGGCACTCGAGGGTATAGCGCCACCAGGCGGTAACGTGATGGCCCGTGCGTTCGCCTGCGGGATGTTCACCCATGACCCGCGCGGCCGCGCGGGTGCTGCCTGCACCATCCTGGTTCCGCTCGTACACATAAAACGCATGATCCTGGGGATCGTGTCCATGCGTGATGTGCAACTGGGTGCCTGAACCAATCTGGTGATGGTCGGCACTGCCCTGCATCATAAACATGTTCCGCGCCGCATGCTTTAACGAGTGAACGAGCGTGTCTCGAACGTACGCGCTGACCTGAGCTTTGTTCTGGACGCGTGAAAACAACCGCCGCAGTTTCTCGTACGCCCGGTCATCTTGCCAGGTGACCCAAGCCTGCTCCAGGAAGTCCGGGTGGAGCGTGCGGTGGTCTGCCCAGTAACGCTGCGCTCCCCGCACCAAGGTCTGCCACCCAGCCTGATCCCGCAGGGCCGCCAAGAATTCGGGGCCGCTCTGACCATGCGCCCGAGCTTCTGCGCGCATGGTGCACAGCACGTCTGCCATCCGGCGTTGCGTGAAGGTGTTCAGGCCGCCTTCGACGCCTTCTGCCCACGACTCACTTTTCAGGAGGTACCGCAAAAACTGGTCCTGCAGATGCACCTGCGTGCGGACGTCGGCCCACTGCTGCTGCGCGACCGCCTGCGCCGCCTGACTGAGCACCTGCGGGTCGTACGGCACGCGGAGCCCTTCGGTACACAAGTCGTACCCGTACAGCAGCGGCTCACCGTCATGCTCACTCACGTACCGCACCAGGTTGTAACCCCGGCCAGCTTGCGGATCCTCACCTTGAGGGTGGCGTTTGTGCAGCGCGATCGTCGCTTCCGCCCCGTACTGCACCTCCCACGCGGCCAGACGCGAGCGCTGCCCGTCCTCCTCGCCGTAGTAGTACTCCAACGGTTGCACCAGGCTCCCGAACAATGGCGGTACCGGTACGCGCAACCTCGCCTCACCCAACGGATGCACTGCCGAGAACGACAACGGGTAACTGTTGCTGTCAGGGGACACCACCCGCCACCCCTTATCGAACAAGGCCTGTTGTGCCTCCCCGGTGGCTTCTTCCCACAACTGCCTCAATTCCACACTTCCGTCCGGCCGTTTCCGGCCGTACGCCTGGGCGCCTTGCACCGGGGCTCTGGGGTTGTTCGGATCGAGCCGGCCAAACGACCACAATTCCAGGTAACGCAAGCGGTAAAAGCGTTTGGGCATCTGCCCGTAGAGGCGGCGGACACCAAGTGGCATGTACCGCTCAAAGGCGTCACCCAGGCCACTGGCGGTCGGAAGGTCTTTGATCAGGGCCGGCTTGAATGGTCCGTATCCTCCCCCTTCCCGTTGCTTATACCGCTCCATTGCCATGGCGTTCTGAATGACTGTGCCGTTGACCCGCACGGTCGGGGACCGCCAGTGCAGCAGGTGCGACGTGCCGTACCGCCGGGTGACACGCCCCGCACCAAACTCACTGAAGGTCAGGGCGACATCCTCCTTAACAAAGTTCCATTCCGCCCCTGGCCTAGCCGGAGGCACCATCACCTGTACGACCGGCAGGTTGACACTGCTGAACAGGTTTTCCGGAATGTCTGGGCACAGTTGCAGCAGACTGACTGGCCGGGTCCGATTCGGCCGGTCCGCCCGGTGGCACACTTCCGGATCCAGCAGGGTCTTCTGAAACCACCCCCACAATGCCTGCCAGGTGCGGTATCCCTCCTGCTGCCTTAAGGTCGCCGCAATCACCCGTTCATAGCCATTCGTGATGAAGGGGTAGCGGGCGTCCAGGCGGGTTAGCTCGCTAAAAATGGCGTCCAGGTGGTCCTGAAGCTTCGTGCCAACCGGCAGGGCATACCAGAGGCGCCCTGTCCGCTGGGTCAGTTCATCAAACAGCAGGGCCACCGCATGGAAACGCTGAATAAAGTCATTTTCCGGGTTCAGCGCGGGTTCGTAATCGGCCGGGTCCGTGAGGGCTTCAGGATTCTGGAAGTAAAACGCGTCGCGGTAACTGTTGCGGCTGAGCGTCACGGCCGTGATCGGCCGGTCGCTCAGGTCCCGGCCTGCTCGGCCTTTTTTCTGAACAAACGACGCGATGTTGCTGGGGGCATGATGCTGCATGACGAACTGGATACTGGGGTCGTCGTATCCCACCTCCAGACTGGTTGTGGCAAAGATGATGTCACGGTTGAGCACTCGGCCGTCCTGACCGCCGCCGCTAAACACCGGATGATCTGCCGACGTCAGTGCCGTCGGCGCGGCGCCGACCCGCGTGCGGCCTTCGTTGAACTGATGGGGATCCTGCGCGTCAAAGTACCAGTACTCCCCGTCCTGGAATGCGGCGCTGGTCTGCACGTCACCGCCTGGGGGCTTCAGCCGCAGCGCCGCCAGATTCAACCGGCTCTCCGCGTCCCGGAACTCCACCGTTAGCTTCTTCAACTTCGAAATGCTGTCCTGGAAGATCAAGGTGCGGTGCTTGGCCGGCGTCTGCCCCTCGGCCGGACGCCGCACCATGTTGTGCGCGATGGTCATAATGGTCTGAATGGCCGCTGACGCGTCCCCAATCACTTTGCCGCGCGAGAACGATTCCGGGCGAATAAATAGAAAGTAGTCGCGGCCCTGCGCGGGATCGTAGTCCTCCGGTTGCGGTTCGATGGCACTCACGCGGTATTCCGGCACCCCGGTTAGCTTCGACCAGAACTGGCCCGGGCGACCAATCGTTGCGCTCATGCCGATCAGCAGGGGGGTCTTCCAGGTGGTGGCTTCATCCGCCGTGCCGCGGGCATAACCGTACATGGCATTGTCAATCCGGTATTTCAGTCGGCGCAGCAAGGCCGCGATCTGCGATCCATGAATGCCACTGTAGAGGTGAATTTCATCCATCACGACCGCGCGCGGTGGGTGAAACGCCGGACGCTCAGACCACTGGCGCGGCAAGCCGAACACGCCCAACGCCTTCGGGTCCATCATCCACCGGTGCAGCATCTCCGTGGTGATGATCAGCAGGTCCGGGGGCGCCTGCAGCACCGAGTCCCGGGTGGCCTGGAACGTATCGAGCTGCCAGCCTCCCGCGCCGAACCCACCGTCTGAAGTCAAGGTGGCGCGGCCGTCAGCCTGCACCTGCGCCAGTACGGGGGAACCGCCTGAACCCGTAAAGTACGGCACCACATGCTGTTGCCCGTCCTCACTTCGGTCCCAGTGCCATTTGCGCTCACTGTTCGGCCCGCTTCCCTGCAGGTCGCCCAGGGTCCCTGGCGTGTTGCCGAACACCATCCCTACGCTCAAGGGCCGCAGACCCAGGCCCTGCCCGGTCGGTCCGCGCATGGCACGGTTCACGTGCGCCGCGTACTCACACAAGCGCTCCAACTGGTTTTTGGCGAGATTCTGACGGGGATAGACCAGCATGACCTTGACGCCCCGCCGGTCATCCCGGATGGTTTCCTCTAACAGCCCCGTCAGCAAGGGCAGCAGGGCCGCCTCCGTTTTGCCACTGCCGGTGTTTCCCGTGATGACGAAAGCCCCGCCGGTCTGTGTGAAGTAGGCGTCGGTCAGTTCCGTGAAACTGCGTGCCTGAACGTTTGTGACGTCCACTCTGTCTAGGGGAAGCCCCAGCGCACTGGAAAAACCTTCCCCCAGCAGGCGTGTGGCCGCCCGCACGTTCCGTCCACGGTGGGTGGCCTGCACCCCGTCCAGCACCTTCCGGAAGCGCGTTTCCCGCCGGAGCCGTTCGCGGTCCTTAAACCGCACGCGCATGCTCTGCACCAGATAAGGGGCCTGCGCTTCGTCCCCCTCCCGGAAGCGCTGCTTCACGTTTTTCAGCAGCCGCACCATTTCACTGATGCGCGACCGGTAAAGTCCGCTTCGGGGTTCCATCACATACCGTTTGGCCACCAGGGAGGCGAGTAGGCCTGGAATCGCCGAATCCCCCAACCAGGCCTGCACTTCCTCTCTCTGGGCCACCTCCTGGACGGTGGTGTACGTCTCATACAGCCCAAAGTTGATGCGACGTTCCTCGATGTTTTCCAGGGCGTTGAGGACCCTCACTTCGTCAGCGGTCAATCTTTCCCCGGAAGTGCCTGTGGCGGACACCTCCTGCCCTACGGCCTGAACTTGCCGTACCCCCGGAGCCGAGGCGGAGGGAGCGCCCCCCTCCCCCAACCGCACTTCCCCCTGGGCTTCATGAATCTGCCCTGAGGCGTGCAGGGGAAGCAGGACGGACAGGAGAGCGTCCCGGGTATACACCCGGTCAAGGAGACCACGGTTCACCGGAAGCAGGGTGAGGACGTTCACTTCATTGAGTTTCAGGCGAACACTCGGAGAGAAGCCTTTTGACGTCTTCTGGTCGTACCCTTCTAACAGCGGATCATCCGCCAGTTCAGTCCGCAAAGCGTGGCCAGCGAGACCAGTCAATCTCGCCGCTTCAGACAGGAAAATCGAGCGGAACTTGGCGTCCCGGATGGCAGTGGCAAGCGTGTGACGAGACGCATCAGTAAGCACAAAAACCTCAAAAGTGAGAGACGAGAGAGAACGGCACTCCCCGGTTTATTGCAAGCGAACCGTGAAGGCCGGCAGGAGTCCGTGATCCTGGACCCAGGTCCACACCTCTGGCGTGAGGGCCGCGAGATTGGCCTGGCCTTGAACCACAACCTGTAAAAACGTCACCACGTCGGGCGGCAGGTGGGCACCCACCAGGCCGTCCCCCAAGCGGTCATACTCTGCAGCCAAGCCTTTGGCTTTTCGCGCCTGTTCCGCTGTTACAGGAAAGGTCCGCCGGAGTTGATCGTGCAGTTGGTACACCTGCCGCAGGGCGCTCGCCGCCGCCGCCAGGCCCGCCTGTCGTTCAAATACCGTCAGGACCGGCGCCGGCACCGGCGGTTCGATGTCGGCGAGGTAGGCCTCCCAAGCCTCGCGGGCCGTGAGGGTCAAGTCATCACTGGCCTTCTTGACGTTTCGCAGGGCCACCGAAAAATCGTTCTTAATCAGGGTTCCCGCGTCGGCCTGCGCGCCGCGTTGAACGTAAGCTACATTCCGCAACGCCGCGTCAACACTGGCAGGCAACGCCTCATTCGCCACCAAGCCGGCGGCCCGGAGCGTGTTCCATGCGAGCGCGGCGCCCTGCACCTGCCCTTTGACCGCCTGGAGTTGCTCCTGACGCGTCGTGTATTGCCGGATGCTTTCTTGCACATCCGTGAGCTTGTGCAGGTCTTCGGCACTTTCCTTGAGCGCCTGGGCACGTTCCAACATCATGCGGGTTCTCCTTGAGTTAGCACACCAGACAAGGTCTCTTCGACAGACCGCAGGTCTTGCAATAAGACCTGCGCCACTTGAACCGCGCTGGCATCAGGGGTGGCGACGGACGCGCGCTGGTGGGCGTACCGAAGACTGTCGTCCAGGATCTGGTTCAACTGCTTGACCACCTCTTCACTGCGCGCCGCGTCAGCCCAGGCAAAACTGGACGCCGTGGTAAGGCGCCGCTCCAAGTCCGCAGCATCGACGGCCCGCCGCGCGGCTTTCAGCAGACTGAGCAGTGGCAGACGGTTAAACTGGCGCAGCAGTTGTGCTACCCCTTCCGGCGCCATGTTGCGGGGAAGTTGCAAAACGCCCGCTTCACCCGCCGCACGGAACGCTTCGTTTAAGGCCATCGCCGTCTCACTCAGTTGATCGGCGCTGCCCAGGACAGACAGCACCTCCTGTTGCCAGCGGGTCGCTTCCAGTTGCGCGGAGACGCTGGACACCCGCCAGGATTCGAACAGCGTGTTCCGGTCCTCGGCCAAACCCAGACGATCATGCTCGGGAGGCTGCGCCCGAACAGCCGCCTGTTTCGCCGTACTTTCAATCCGTTTCAGCAGCAGGGCAGCGTTGACCAGCCGCGCTGCGCCCCCTTTGCGAACGCCAGCAAACACCAGCAGTTGCCGGGCCACTTTCGGGTGCAGCCGGCGCACCTGATCAAGTTGACGGCGCCATTCCAAGGGCGCTTCAGCCGGCGGTTCAGGCACGGTTTGTAGCATCGCGCCTATGACGCTCGAGTCTCGGTCTCCCGCTTTGATGCGGCCAAGCGCGACGGCACTCCAGTACAGCATTTCGACTGCCACTGGCAGCACAGACGGGCGCGGACCGGTGGGGGACAATTCCACCCGGACGTACTGCGTCCACAGTTCCACCGCTTCCCGGAACCGCCACGCTGCATCGGGTATGTCGCTTGGCCACCGTCCTGTTTCCTTGAAGGTGTAGTACGCGCCTAGTGCCACGGCCACATCCACCGAACTCTGGCCTGGCATGGGCAGATTGAGCCGGACCGCTTCACGACCTAAGTTGAAGTTGTTCGTCTGGCCTTCGAAGTAGATGCTTTCGGCAGACCACACCCCATCATCTTTCAACGCAACCTCATGCAAATTCTCTGCTTCAAAGACTGCAAAATCACTAATCGCTTCATAAGCGAGACGGCGTAACTCCCGGGTGTGGGTTTGCGTGAGTGGCCGTCCACTCGCCCAGTTCTGCAGCGCCTGTAGTAACGGAGACGTGGCCGGCTTCTTTTGCTTTTTATCGTCCGGGTCGTCTAGGGATCCTATGGACGGGCCTTCAACCAGTGGCGTGGCCACCCCTACCCGGGCGATCTGGAATGCGGCGTGCAGACCTTCAGGTAGGTCTTGCAACCGGGGCGGCACAGGACCCCACAACCGCATCACCGCTTCAATACGGTCGGCTTCCTCTGCGTCCACTTGCAGCTCTTCCAAGCGGGCTTTGTCGACCAGCGGCAAAGAAGCCAAGGTGACAGCTTTGCCGTAGGTGTCTTGCACGGCCGGTGAAGGGAAGGCCGCATCTGGCAGACGCTCCTGGGCGTCGCGCAACACGTCACGCATGCCGCGCAGAAGACCCCGGGGATTGAAGCCTTCCGGATTTTCGTGGTCACCCACGATGTCAATCAGCCGGCTATTCAACGGGTAAAGGCCTACCGGTCCCTCAGTACCCGGGACCTCAAGCGCACCGAAAGACTGATGACATGAGGGCCTCACTGGACAGGCACCGCAGCGGCTGGCCACCGATTGACCTTTGCGCAACTCCGGAACTAAAGCTTGCAGTTCTGCTTCTCCCCAACGCGCCGCATTGAGATACGCGGCCATCAAGTGGGGTCTGGCTTGGTGAGCGGCGTTGGAATCTTCGATATCAAGGTCGACCACAAAGCTAAGGCGTGTGTGGACCGTGTCCATCTGCCGGAAATAACCGCTGGTCACGGCAAACGCGGCGCGAATGGAGCACAGGTCCCGCTGATTATCATCAATCAAGGCTTCAAGTAGGGGTGCCTGAATCCCTTGCAGCAGCGCAAAATCCTCAATAAGCAAGATCAGTTCGCGGCCTTGACTTTTGAGGGCCGCGCGAACATCCCGCATCAGTTTCAGCAGGTCTTCCCCACCCAGTTGATAAACCCGTTGAAGCGCAGGAGCCAGAAAGTGGTTCAAGGTGGCCACTGCCTGCTCCCGCAGCGTGGGATTGGCTACCAGCTGCTGGTAAAACTGCCGGACTTTCGTGCTGGCCTGCGTGACATCTTTCAGGTTCAGCGGCAAGTCAGCCGCGGTGATGGCAAACGCCTGCACTTTATCGTCGGTGCGGCCTTGGAGGGCCTCCCGAACGAACCGGTCGACCACACTGCCAGGGGCGTCGAGCGCTTTGCGAACGATGTCTTCAAGGAGGAAGGACGGCAGGTGCGTGCTGAGGTACGTCAGGTGGGCCGCGCTGAGGACCGCCCCCGAGGGGGTGGTAATCCGGTCACCGGAATTCAGGTTCTGGGCGTGAAACGCCAGGTTGGTCAGCAGGTTCCAGCGGGCCGCCTCAACGGTGAGGCCTTCAGTTGCGCCTTGTAACCGGGCCCGGAATGTCTGAAATTCACTGCCTTCCAGATCCCGGAGAATCAGATCAATGACGTCTTTGAGGGTGGTGCGGTGCTTGGGAATGCTGACCAGCCGTCGCGTGTCTGACGGCTCGATCTGGGTTTCGAGCCACCGGATCAAGTGGGACTTGCCGGTGCCTGACGAACCGATGACCGGCACCAGCAGCGACGGCCGCCGGGGGTCAAGAAATTCGTCCCGAAACGCGGTTTCGCTGTATGCGGTGTAGGTCGGATTGAGATAACTGCTGCGCCGCCGCAGCAGCACCGGTTGGTGTGTGGCGAGGAACACGCCCTCCTCCGGATGGGCGGCGACCACGGTAATCACTTCGTCCAACGCACGGGAATCCCAACATACTGCGCCTGGCAGGGCAGCGGGCAATGGGGCCGTCATGCGCTGACCTGACCACTGCGAACATGCGAGAACAATCGAGGGAGGCCTGGGACTGTCAAGCTGAGTTTCTCCGTATCCGCATGATGTTCGAACTGCAACTGCTTTCGGCGTTCGAGCACCACCAGAGCGAAGCTCGCACTGCTGGGTAGACGGTCATGTTGGGGATCGGGGAACATGGGCAGAACCTCCTGCACGCGGGCATAGAAGGCTGCCGCGGTCATTTCCTGTTCAGGACACAAGGCGGGCCACTCTTCAAGCAGGGCCGCCGTCGGATCTGGCATCAGGTACCCGGCCTGCTCCCGCCCCAGGCCGAGGTAGACCACCCAGCGCCGGAAATTGACGAACTGTGTGTCATTTGAGATGAAGGTGGTGAGGTCTGTTTGGGCTTGCTGATGGTCTTCCCAAGTGCGCTCGGCAGGCACTTCAAACGCGTCTTGCGACAGCAACCACCGGGCCGCGTCCACAAATTTCGGTTGAGACATCACCGCGCCCTGCCGGACCTGCCGGTGGTACTCAGCGGAACTGTGAAGTCTCATGGTTGCTTGCCATGCGTCACCTTCGCGGCGAATCAAGCCGAAATCCTGTGCTTTGTTGAGGGCGGCACGCAGTACCGATGACCCTTCTGCCGTGAGTTTGTCTGGCACGGCAACTTGCGCCTGAGGGGCGAGCCACTGCGTGAGTTCATCATCACCGCATGGGCGGAGGCAGATCAGGTCATATACAGCCTGAATGGCCTGCGGGAATGCGTCGGGATCCATAAGTATCGACATGGTTGGCCTTTCAGTGGACCGCACGGATAAAGCGGGCCGAGATGTGTGACAGAGGCTCGCCCCTGTCGGTGTGGGTGTGATGGGGCAGATGCAAAATGAGGCGGGGGGTCTCGCTGGTCTCCAACCAACTGTCTGGAAGCGAATCCCACTCGCTCGGTGCCAGCAGAACACTGGCCAGCGGTGGCGCGAACAGCAGCAGGTCGCTGCGCTCGACCAGCAAGGGGCGGGGTGAGTGCACCTGCAGGGCCTTGAGTTGAGCCGGCAGCAGTGTTCGGTCAGGGTCGACCAAGACTTGAACCCCCCGCGAGATCAGGCGGCGGAGCCACTGCTGACGGTGCTGGTCATCGTGCACTTCTATCATTGTGACCCGGCCCGGGGACATCAGGTCACCCAGATCAGCGGGCGGCGCCTGCCAGTGCACCACCAGCGGTTGCGGATCCACACCTGAATCCGGGAGGCGGCGTTCCGATCGGCAGACCAGGCACCCACCACACGCGGGCTGCGGGTAGATGGCGTCCAGGGGGAACGCCTCGGAGGCCTGCACCCGGTATACGTCACACAGCACCTCACTCACCTCCCGTTCTCCTCTCAGCACCTGACCAAGCAGGCGAAGGCTGCGCCTTGCTTCGCGCTGCGCCTCTTTGCGCACCGGTTCAACCCGCGCTTCCCAGGTGCTTTCCTTGAGGTGGAGAGGATCGAGAATTTCCACCCACTGTGACCGGTGGTGCTCGTCCCAGGCCCGCTGGTGTGTGCGCTCATCGTCCTCGGGCCCTCTACGCGGTGGGGGCATGTGCTGAAGCCGGATCAGCCCCGCGCGCGCCATGAGGTTGAGCGTATTAACGTTCCACGTCCGGCTGCGCTCGTTTGTCCGGGTGAGATCGGCAGGATTGAGATCCATGTCAACGCGGAAGACCCCGAATGTGAGCTGCTGAGCGGCCTGGAACATCCGACGCCAGCGCTGCAACCCACGCTCGACCGTGATGACCTGACGTTCCGCCATGCGGGCTGCGTCGTCCCAATCCTGGGGCGCGGTCAAAGTCAGGGCCAGTGAGGTGCGGCCGTCACGTCCTCCCCGGCCAACTTCCTGATAGTAGCGATCCGCGCTTTCCGGTACGCAAGCGTGGATGACCGTGCGGACATGGGCCTGATCAATGCCTACACCGAACGCGGCCGTGCCGACCACCACGTCGAGTTCAGCGGCGCGCCATCCACGGACCACCTGAACGCGTTCCTCGGTGGAGCATTCGCCGTGCAGCAACCCCACCCGGGACAATCCCAATTCGGTGAGTGCGGCATGCAGGGCTTTCGCGTCCCGGACCCGTGTGGTGTAGACCACAGCGGGTTTGGGCGCGTACAACACCGCTTCGAGCACCGCGGCGCGTCGTTCTTCTGCGCTGGGAAGGGCAGCTGACCAGTACTCAATTTCAGGCCGCAGTTTCACGGCCGCGATGAGGTCGCAGGGGCCCGGCTGGCCGAACAGGCCCCTGAGAGTGTGTAGATCTGCGTCCGTCAGCGTCGCCGTGAGCAGCATGGTGACCAGCCGGTGTTCGGGGGGGGCGGCGTCCAACAAGGCCCGGCGCAACCCCGCGAGCGTCTGGAATTCCGGGCGGAAGTCAGCGCCCCATTGGGTGGCCAGGTGAGCCTCATCAAGCGTGAGGTACGCCAACTGCCCCGCTTCCGCCGCGCGGTACATGGCACTGGACAAACTCGATACGAGTTGCTCGGGGGAGGTGATGATGACCCCCTGCGTTCCGCTCTGAATCCGCTCGAGGTAGGCTTGTCGCTGCGCTGCCGTCAGTCCCCCATGGAAGGCCAGGACCGCTGGCAGTTCGATATTTGCCGAGAGGGCCAAAGCCTGAAGAGCACGTTCCTGATCCAGCGCCAAGGCAACGGTCGGGACCACCATGACGCTGATGCGACCCTGACGCACCGCACTCAGTGCGGGCACGTGCGCCACGGCACTCTTGCCGGTCCCCGTAGGTAGGACCGTGATAATGGTGGCACCTGGCGCGGCGAACCACACGGCCCGCAGCGCCTGCTGCTGACCGGAACTGCTGTAAGCATCGAATCCAGTCATCTCCTCGAACAAAGGATCGGCTGGAATATGCACAGGTTCTCGGCGCCGACGTTGAGCCATGGCCTGCGCGGTGGGATCAACCCCACCGGCGAAAAGAGGGGTCCATGGTTCGGCGCGCACCACCACATGGCGCTCCTGACGCGCCCGGATGGTCACCCCACACGCCTGCCAATACGCTTCATCTGGCCACGCTGAAGTGGGGTGCGGGACCGCGAGATCCACAGCCTGCCCTGACCGCTCGGTTTCGCGGCGGAGAATCTGACGGGTCAGGGTCGCCACGTCCAGGCTGCCACGGCCTGCCGGGTGGCCTTCCCGATGTGCGTGCCGGGCCGCCTGCTGCCAGCGTTGGTACACCGGATCTTCAAATTGAACGTCCGCCCAGGCGCCCCGCAGGAGGCCGTCTTGCAAAGCCACAAATGCCTGGCTGACAGACGTCACAGCTCGTCCGTAAAGGGCGTCTGAGCCGACAGCACCACGGCGCCGACCGAGTCCAGGTGCAGGCACGGTGTTCGCACGCCTCTGAGCAGGGCGTCAAGAAGCTCCGATTCCACCGCAAGCCCCCGGTCTGTCACATCCGTCCGTCCTGAACGGTGACGGGAGCGCAACTGCTCCAGACGTTCGTGCAACCGGGACTCGGCGGTCTGGGCGGCCTGTTCCAAGTGCTTGGTCAGCTGTTCCTCGGTGCGGAGCCGGCCTTCGGCGACGCGCTCAACTTCATCGCAGGCCCGCAGCCATTCACCCTGCGGCATCAGTTCCGTCAACGCCCAGAGACGTTGCGGGTTCAGGTTGTGATCCACGGCGCCTCCGAAACACTGGTATGCCGGACTGACCATGGCCTGCACATGGCCCGGAAGCACCTGCCCGAAACGGTCTATGTAGATGGTCCGGGTACAGGGGCGCAGCAGGCTGTCGAGTTGTCGGCGCAGGACCTTCATGTCCAAGCCTTCGCGTTCCGCCAAGTTCTGGACAGGTCTCAGGTCTCCCTCGATCACGTAATGAAACGCGAACACGACAGTGGGATCTTCCACCCAATCGGGATGCGCGCGCCAGAAGGCGTAAGACCGGCCACGGTCATCCCAGCTGAAATATTCGGTCAGGGCGTCCACGAACGGCTCCCCGGCGCGCAGCAGATGGTGCCGGTGAAGTTGGGCTTCGCGCCGAGAGAAGGTGCTGGGGCGATTCTGGACGTGTTTGAAGGTCTGGGCAATCCGCTCCCAAGGCACCAGGGTCTTTTCCGGCACAAAGCTGAACTGGACGCTCGAGTCGGTGTAGGTTGCCCGGAACAGCAGAGCCCGATTCACCCAGCGGGTGAAGATCCGGTCAAACCCTTGTGCTTCGGCGTCACCGAGGTCATCCATCATCTGCGCAAGTTCTTGATTGGCTTCAGGCTGGATGGCGTCCAGCATCTCGCTCATGTCCAGGCGCTCAAGTTCTTCACGGATGCGCTCGGGCAGGGTCTGGGCCCAGGCCTGGAGGGCTGGGGCGCCGCCGAGCACGGCCTGCACTTCTTCGGTGCGGAAACTGTCAATCAGAAACTGCAGACTGGCCACCGAACGGTCGTAGATACCTAGGCCCTGTGCCATGACTTCAGCATGGGCTTTCAGGACGTCTGGCCACGAGTCGTGCTGCAGCACGTAAGACACAATAGGTTTCCCCCGCCCATAGCGGTCCAAGCGGCCGAGGCGTTGCTCAAGACGGTTGGGATTAAGGGGAATATCCAGGTGAATCAACACGTCCCCGCACTGCAGGTTGAGACCCTCCTCGCCACTCTGATCGACCAAAAGCACCTGGCATTGCCTGGACTGCTGAAATCGGCGCACCGCATCCGGTTCATCCAGAAAATTGGCCACTCGCGTTTCCCCCAGCACGTGTTTCAAGGCTTTGCCGACGGCGCGTACGGCAGAAGGAGAGCTGGCAAACACCACGGTTTTGCCGGCCTCTGTGCGGATGAGGTGCTCTACGGTCCGGGTGATTTCGGCCGTGAGCCCCTCGGGGTTGATGGCATTCAACCTCGTCAGCATCAGGGTCAACACTTCACGCTCGGCGGGTCCAGCCGGAAAGGAGCGGTGTTGCAAGCGGGAGGTGGCCGCGTCGCACCAGGCGGCAGGACCGGAACTGGCTGCTTCCCACATGGCAGACAGGAAGGAGGCCGCCTGTTCGAAAGGCAGGTCGCTGCGGTCGTGAGCTTCCGCGAGGGCTTCTCGCCAGGCGTCAAACGCTTCCCAGGCACTGCGGGCGTCCTGCTGCGGCAAATCAATCATTCGGCCAAGCGTCCGGCCACGTACCAGGTGTTCAGCGTGCGCCGCGCGGCGGTGGCGCAGCATCCGGCGGTGCAGGCGGTACGTCTCGCTCAGATGCGTGCGCAGGGCGCCAATTAACTTGCGCCGGTGAGCGACCGCGGTTTCAGGAACCCCCATGAGTTCGCTGATCAGGTCCCTTGCCCGCGTGTCCTCAGGGAACAGGCTCAGCACTTCATCCAGTGTGGGCTGCAGCACTTCGGCCGGCACCTCAGGCTGGAGAGCAAAGAACAGCATCCCGATGCGCTCGCGTTCGCGAACACGCGTTTGAAATGCGTCCCGGTCGGCCAGTTGGTACACGCCTGGGTCAAGCAGGTGCAGCATGCCGAGATAGGCGTCTTGATCGCTGGAGGCCGGGGTGGCTGACAGCAGGAGGAGGCGTGGCGAGGCGTGCACCCAGCGGGCCAACCTCTGAAATTGCTGTTGTGCCGGTGCCGCGCCAAAGGCGCCTTCAGCAAGATGGTGCGCTTCATCAATGACCACGAAGTCACTTGAGGGTAAGTTGGCCGTGCCGTGCGCCAGAACGCGAACGTGTGCCTGTGGGAAATCCTGCAGAAAGAAGCGGTGGCGCAGTTCTTGCTGCCACTGCGCCTGAAGGTGTGCAGGAACGAGAAAGGTCACACAGCCCTGTGGATGGTCGATCAGGAACTGGCGGACGATTACACCCGCCTCAATGGTTTTCCCCAGACCGACTTCGTCCGCGAGGAGGTAACGTTGAACCGGGTCATGAAGCACGCGCCGAATCACGTCCACTTGGTGGTCGCGCAGGTCAACAGCACTCGACAAAAGGGCCGTGATGCCGCGCGAGGCCCCGCGTTGTTCCGTGAGTACCTGGACAAGCGGCCAACGCTCATTGAAAAAGAATGGCGTTTCATGTCCGTGAAGCTTCAGGACCTCAACGGGTTGAACATCGCCTGCCGAGCGCAGGTACACGTCATGCTCTGGAATTTCGCGAGCTTTATCGTTGGGAAAACGAATGTAGAAGGCGTCAAAGGGATCCTCTCGGTAAGCGCCAATGCGCCCCATCTGCCATTGACCTTCGTTGCGGATATACACACGGTTCTGAGGCCAAGGTGTAAACGGCTCGAGCTCTTTGACAGGGGCTTCAAAGGGTCGGCGCTTGGCCACCGACACGAAGTAGTCGATCCATGCGGTCGCCCCTTGTACCGCCGTGACTTTCGCTGTACCTAAATCGGCTTGAGTCTTCCAGGTAACCAATTGACCGACCCGAATACTTACCATGAACAACTCCTTAGCAAATGAGAAACTCAGCAATGCGCTTAATTTGTGTTTAGGTTTTAGGTAGTTTACGCCGTCAGGCGTCATCTATTGACGTGGTCAAGGGCCGAAAGCTTGCTCGCCATCAAATGGGTCTCAAGTGGTCTAGGCAAGGCAACAAGTGGGTTCCTGGACAGGGCCGCAATCCATTTGCATGACCGTTCTACGCCGGTGATCAACGCAGAACTGCCGAGGCGGCGCCGCGTTCTACCGACGGTTAACTGCTCCCGACCTTCAGTGTGATCCGCGGCCGTGTCAATGGGTGACGTAGGGAGAGGTCTCATGATGCGTCATGCTTTAGCGGCCTCCTAAGATATGGTCGTGTTCTCTGGCGTGCCATCTGGAGGCTGCTAAGCACGCGCTTAAAGTTGGTGGGCGTCACTCTGGCGCAAGCAGAGCAACCGGGTGACCCAGAGAGGCTACCCGAGCAACGTCGATGACGACACCTAATCTGTGTCTCCTGCCCTACCTCGTGCTCCGTCCCAAGGATGCTGTACAGCGGAAATACCCTATTCGGCACGTCCTGAACGCGCTGCTCTGGGTGGCCCGTACCAGTGCCCAGTGGGCGTACCTTCCCCACGACTTTCCACCGGCGGAAACGGTGCGCCAACAGGCGCACCGCTGGTTTGAGGCCGACTGTTTCCTGAACGCGGCCCATGACTTGCGGCTGTTATCCCGAGTCGAGAAGGCCAGGAACGGCGAACCGACCGCGATCATCATCGACCGCACCCTTCAGAGCACACCCGAAAGTGGGCACCGCGCCGGCTATGACGGCGCGAAGAAGCGCAAAGGCACCAAGGTGCATCTTGCGGTGGATACCCCCTCGGTCACCTGCTGGCGGTGTTGACCACGCCCGCCAACGAACAGGACAGGGCACAGGTCTTTGACCTGTGCTTGGAGGTGCAGGAGGCCACGGGCGTGAACGTGGAAGTTGCCTTTGCTGACCAGGGGTACACGGGCGAGCGGACGGCGACCGACGCCACCGAAGCTGGCGTCGAATTGATCGTGGTCAAACGGCCAGAGGCGAGCAAAGGCTTCATCCTGGTGCCGAAACGCTGGGTGGTCGAGCGCTCCTTCGCGTGGCTCTCCAGATTCCGTCGTCTGGGACGGGACTTGGAACGACTATCCTCGACGCTGGTCGGCGTTCATGTCTTGGCGGCGTGTGCTCTGCTCTGCAACAATCTCAAGCCGCTCTTTGCATAGGGTGCTTGGCAGCCTCTAATCGAATTGAACTGATGCCACTCACCAAGGGGGTCCTTTGTGGCACATTAAGGCAACACCTTCTGTCTTGCCCGCTCAGGCATTCGGCCGGGAGTTCGCGTCTTCCTATCATTGAGAGATTTACTGAACGAGATCCCTGACATGCGTCCCGTTTCTTCTGTCACTGCAACACCCACTCCGTTTCTTCCCCGCATTTCCACACCGTTGGTGCCGGAAAAATTTGTCCTCACCCAGGAGAGCTCCCATGAGTGTGCCGGTCACCAAAGCCCAACGCGTCCGAGCCGTTCTCTCTACGCTGAGCGGTGCAGAGTGCACTGCGCGCGAGTTGACGCGCCGCCTCGGACTGCCCGAAACGAAACTCCGCAGCGTGCAACGGGACTTGGAAGAACTGGTGCTCACTGACGAAGTGAAACGTTCTTCAAACGGAAGATACAGCCGACCTCTCCGGGCCACCACCCTCAACTCCGTCGAAGCACTGGCCCTATATTCCGCTGCACGCATGCTTTACCACCACGCGGCGGAGTACAATCTGCATTACCTCAGCGCACTCAAAAAACTCACCGAACAATTGCCGGCTCCTGCGCGCCGCGTGGCGTTGATGGCCAATGAAGCATACCGACATAAACCAAACGGTCAGGCTTCCCGTACCTTCGAACTGGTGGCACAGGCTTGGCTAGAAGGTCGGGTCCTTCGTGCCCAATACCATTCTGTGACCCGGATCTCCGAGATAGAACTCGTTATCTACTTCATCGAGGTCAACGCCCGGAACCGTGAAGCGTATGCCATAGGTCATAACCGCCTAGGAGACAGTCCCGACCCTCGGGTTTACCGACTCTCCCGCATGCGCAACTCCTATCTCCTGTCCGACGAATGTAAAATTCCCGAGCAGTTCCATCCGCTCGAATACCTCTCCAACGCCTGGGGCATCATGACCGGCCCTCCCACACGAGTCGAGCTGTTTTTCACTCCCGAGATGAAAGATCGAGTTGCCGAGATGCCCCTGGGTCTTCAGGCGGAGGTGGTGGTGTTGTCCTCTGGACATACGCGCGTCGTGCTGACTGTCGGCGGCTGGAAGGAACTGGTCCCGTGGATTCTTGGCTGGGGAGCAGAGGTGGAAGTGGTGGCTCCGGCCGACCTGCGCAGTCACCTCAGCGAGGTCGCTCTCAAATTTTCGCAGGTGTATCACACACCTTCAAGACCTGTTGCGCAGTTGTGAGACAAAACAGAATAAATGTCGATTCACAGGGTGAAAATCACTTCATGTTGGTCCAAGTTTAAAATAACTAGATTTTCTTATTGAAGGCCTATTGCGCAGTTGGGATGCGAGGAGAGCGGGGGAATTGATGCCTCCCCCGCTCTGTGTTCCGGCGATTCAAGCGAGCTGGGGCGAGCGATTAACGGTGCGGAAATTGACCAAGCCGACCACACAGCCCCAGAACCGGCCGTACCGCCGGGTGTCGTTCCGGTAGAACTCGCGGCAAATCCTGAGCTTCCCCATATTGCACACCATGTTCTCCACAGCGATCCGCATCGTGGAGAACTGCTGGTTCAGATCGCGGTCCTTACTGCTCGACCTATTGCCCCGGGGGCGCATCCGGGGAACGATGACTTCGTGCTCGGGGCACAACCTGTCCAGCCCCACGGACCCTCGGTCCCCCCAGATACGGCTTCCCGCGGCAGGCGACCGAGCAATCTCGACTGCTTCAGGACCTTCATGTTATGGGTGCGCACGCCTGACATGACCCCGGTTTGTCGGCCCACTCCGAATGAGACAAGATCGTCTCCAGGGAGGGGTCATGAAGCACAAGCAGTACAGCGAAAACGAGATCCTCGATGTCTTGGCCCAGGTTGAGGCGGGCACCGCAGTCGGTGACGTGGCCAGGCTCTCCGGGGTCTCCAAGGCAACCATCCACCGGTGGCAGGCACGGTTCGGGGGCATGACCAAGGACGACGCGAAGCGCGTCCGTCGGCTGGAAGAAGAAAACCGCCGCTTGAAGAAGCTGGTGGCGGATCTGGCGCTCGACAACAGCCTCCTCAAGGAGGTGGTGGGCCGAAAGTGGTGAATCCCGACCAGTCACCGCAGGCCCAGACACCCGTCAAACGGCGGGTCATCCGGGAAGTGCGAAATCTGTTCGGGATCAGTGAGCGGCCAGCCTGTTGCACCCTTGGTTTTCACCGTTCAACACAGCGTCACCGCAGCACGAAAGACGACCGTGACCTGGCGGACAAGCTCAGGACGCTCGCGGGCGAGCGTCCTCGGTTCGGATACCGACGCCTCCACATCCTGCTGCGCCGACAGGGCGTGATCGTCAACCACAAGCGCGTCTATCGCGTGTACCGGGATGAAGGCTTGGCGGTCCGCAAAAAGATCCGCAGAAAGGGGGCCGCGCGGACCCAACTGCCGAGTCACGTCGCCGACCAGGGCCAACGAGCGCTGGAGCTTGGACTTCGTCAGTGACCAGTTGGCGAACGGACAGCGTTTCCGGATCCTCAACGTTGTGGACGACGGTACCCGGGAGTGCGTGCTCAGCTGTGCGTCGACGTCAATCCCTGGCAGCACCGTGGTGCGTCTGCTCGCAGACGCGATCCAGGAACGCGGCAAGCCCAAGGTGCTGCTGACCGACAAGGGGCCGGAGTTCACGGGAAGCGCACTGGACCAGTGGGCGTACATGCAGGGCATCACTCATCAGTTCATTGATCCTGGGAAGCCTGTCCAGAACGCCTATATCGAGAGTTTCAACGGCCGGATGCGGGATGGATTTTTGAACGTCCACTGGTTTCTGAGCATGCCGCAGGCGAGGCTGAGCCTCGCCATCTGGCGGCGGGACTACAACGTTGTGCGGCCGCACAGCCCGCTTGGGAACCTCACGCCACAGGAGTTCGCCCGCCAACTGGCGGGTTAAAGTACGCTGGACTCATTCGGGCTGGACCGATCAATGGGTGAACGTCACGCCGGCGGCCGCACTGAGGTGCAAAACAAGCCCACCCAGCGTCACGCCACCTGCGTTTTGAGGGTGTACGCGTCCTTCTTGGCACTGAAGAATTTCCTCTGATCCTTGAGCCACCCGACAGCCTTCTTCTCGGGACCGCTGCTCCTCTTCTTCTTGGGTTGTCCTGGGGTGCTGCTCGGTGTCGTCAATGATGATGTCCGCGATCTCAGGGAAGGCTTCAAGGACATCATGGAGTGTGCGCAGGCGGCGACGCGGGACCGCGTCGTCAGGGGTGACCTCGCGGCTGTCCAGTGTCCGAGCTCTCAAGGGAGTAGGCAACGCCTGCTCCAAGAGGGGCGGCGGACCCGGACCGCCCGGTGCCCGCCTACCCTCCCCGATTAGTCAGACCGCCCGATCAGGTCGATCAGTTCGGTCTCCAGGGCCTGAGCGATGCGCTCCAGATTGTCGATGCCTACATTGCGTTCTCCGCGTTCGACGGAGCCGATGTAATTGCGGTGCAGGCCAGCGCGCTCGGCAAGGTCCTCCTGGGACAGCCCCTTGGTCTGCCGGAGGGTGCGCATGGCACGGGCAAAGCGTTCCCTGGCGGTAGACGACGACACGTGGACCACTATGCAAAGCACGCCTGGCACGCCGTCTACACACTATCATGTTGAACACTATTTGTGTTATAAGACATTCATGCGTTTCCATCAGCAATAGTCGAAGAAGGAGGGAGATTCCGGTGCGCCGCGATGGCATACGCTGATCTTCAGGAGGTCGCGGTGAATTACTTCAGTACCTTCACACCCTGGGACTTTCCAGTGGCCCAACTCGACCCCCACGCCCGCATATTGCTCTCCCCCACCACCTACTCCACCCGCCATCAGTACCGGTTCCTGCCCCCTGCGGAGGTAATGATTGACAGTGGTGCCTACCACCACGGCAAGCGAAACGCCAAGCGCAACCGCCTGCGCACCCTTTTCGATCAACTGGCCATCGCCGAACAGTTTCCACGCAGCCGGATCACCATCGGTCATTGTGACGTGCTGCCCCGCCCGGACACGGACCCCCGCAGCAGCGTCCACGTCACCCTGATCAACGCAGAATGGTTCATGCAGCAGCCCATCCAGGCCGGGTACGCCCGCATGACCGTTGCCCAGGCCCGCACACCGGACGAGATGTACCTGGTCGTCACCCAACTCGCGCAATTTGCGCCGGACCTCATCGGGTTGGGCGGTCTGGCCGCCCTTCACCGGCGCAATCGCAAACTGCTTCCTCTGATGATCGAAGCCGCCGTCGAAGGCGCCGGCGACGTCCCTCTGCACGCCCTCGGTGTCACAGCGCAGTACGTCCTCGACCGCCTGCGCAGCAACGGCGTGTTCAGTTGTGACTCTGCCACGGCCATCTGGTGTGCAATCTACGGCAGCGTCATCTACGCCCGCCCGTACCGCCGCTACCGCTTCATTAGTGACAAATCCACACGTCCGGAATCTCCGCAAATCACAGGGTATTACAGCAGCCTCGCCCGTCCACTCCCCTGCGTCTGTCCTGTATGCCGTGAGAACCCTGAGCAGTTGATGGGCAGTGACACCCGAGCAAAGTATGCCCGGTGCATCCATAACCACTACCACTCCAAACTCGAGATCGAAGGAGAAGGTGAATGGCAGGCAGCCTACTTATCGGCCGAATACCAGTCCGTTATGACGACCTTGCTCTCCTCCACCGCGTCATCGCTGAGCGCCGCGAGCTCACCTTCCCTCAGTTAACCGCCGTGCTCACGCCGCGCTGGAGTTATTACCTCTCCAACGCCGCCACGCTTCTCAAAGAAACCCTCAGTTTTGGCGTGACCCTCGGCCTGTTCGAATGCGGTTCGGAACGCGCCTGGGACGACCGAACCTTCCGCACCGCATTCCCCGCAGCCGGCTTGAGGGCAACCGTGCTTCAGTTGCTCACGAAGCAGGGCGATTTGGCTCAACTGGCTTTCCGCGGGGTGCACGATACCCTTGTGGATCAGGGCAAAGTGTATACGGACGTGCCGGAGGTGGTGGAGGTCATGGAATCCAGTGCGTTTGGTCAGGCCTTCCGCTGGAACGACACCAAAGTTAACTTCTGGTCGCAGTTTGCACATGATCTGGGCCTGGTGATCCGGATGCCGCCTCAACGCCTCGCCCTCAGCCCCACCACCGCTTTACTGCGAGAATTGCTTCCTGAGGAATGTGGCCCGGTGCGGCCCATGCTGGAGTACTGGCACCGCGAATACTGCGCCGTGTTCACCCGACTCGGGGATGTTCATGAGGGATTTGCTCGGGCCCTGTTGCGGCTCGAGGCTCAAGGACACCTCACGCTGTCCTACGCCAGTGACACCGTCGGCAGCGTCGTGCTATGTGGTCGCCGCGTCAGTCACTGGAGCGCGCCGCAAGGAGATCCTGATGTGGACCCCGTTTGACCCGGCGGCCGTGGCGCGGGTGTTCACCACCGAATCCCGCCAGAAAGACGAACGGATCTTCACTCTGACCCACACCTGCATGAAACGCGTCCTGGTTTCTCACAATCGCGTGGGGCTGATCAACGGGCAGTTCGTGGGGGAGCACGAGGTGCTGGAACTCATTCAACAGTCCGCGCCCATGGACAGCAACCGCGTCTGGTTCGTGGTCGGAGAAACAGGCAGCGGCAAATCGGAACTCTGCCAGTGGTTGGAATACCATCTGGGTGAACGCCACATTCCCCTGCACATCTCGCGCCGTCATGCGAATCTCACCGGCATCCTGGACGTCCTGGCCAGGCACCTTCCCCCAGGAACGGCCGGACACATCACCAACCTGCCTCAGGCGGTGCTGGTCGATCACCTGCGCCTACACCTGCAACTCCGTGCCCACCGGGAGGGGCGGGGATTGGGTTACATCGAGCAACTCGACCCATTCCTGCCCACGCTGGCCACGCGTTTGTACCAGCCCACCGGCGCGGCCCTGGAGCTCCCCACGGACCTGCCCCCCAGTCCGCCGGATCTGCCGCTCGCGGCCTGGTTGTCCGGTGCGGCGCGCGAAGTGCTGGGAATTCAGTCCTTGGAGCCCACCCTGCGCGCCCTGGTGAACCACACCGCCCAGCAGGGCCGCCGGCCCGTGCTGCTGCTCGAGGACATCACCACCCTCGGCTTCCTGCGCGACGATCTGCTCGACTATATCTTTGACCTGTCCGCGCCCGGCTTCGACGCAGTGATCGGTTTGACCAGTGGGTTCGAGCACTCCCACCTGCACGCCGGCGGTGACCTTTCCGAAATGGCGTACGTACGCGACCGTCTCAGCGCCCGGTTTCAACTGTCGCATGCGAGTGGCGAAACCTTTTTCCTCAATCAGCCTCAGGATCTGCACGATCTGGTCCGCCGGTATCTGGGGTGCCTGCCCCCCGCCACGGCCGGTCAAGCCGCCGCGTTCGCTGACCTGTATCCCTTCACGCCCCGCATGCTCGAGCGGCTGTACGTCCACCTGGTCGAAAGTGGGAACCCTCGTCAGACGCCCCGGAATCTACTGGACGCGGTGATCAAGCCGGCCCTGACCCTCGCCGAGCCGCCCCACCTCACCCTCTTCCGTCCTCATCCCTACCTCCGCGCCCCGAGCGTCACCTTCTACCACCAAGACCTGCCCACCGAGATTCAGGCACTGCTGTACTGGCATGGCGAGCTTGAAGGTGACAGTATTCGCGTGCCAGACGAGGTGGCCAGCGCTTTCGGGCACGCTCCCCTGGCACCTGTCCTGGGCTTTCCGACCCCCACGGGATCCAACCGGCTCTTTGCCTCCCAGACCAAGTCTGCCGAAAATCCCGCCGACACCTGGCGCGAGGCCCTCCGCGAACTGCAACGCTGGCACGCTCAGAGCGCCCCTTTTCCAAAGCGGCAGCACCTCAAGCGTGGCATCGAACGTGTGATGCGCGTGCTGCTTGATCCGCGCGCCGTGCAGCATCCCCACCTGAATGCCCTTAGCGCTGACCCCCTCGAGTACACCCGGGGCCACGAGCACCTCCCCATCTACCTGCCTGACAGTGGCGACCTGCTGCCGGAGCACTGGCCCAGTCTGCACTTTTCCTGCACCCTGCCCGCCCAGTTCTTTGAAGAGTGCCTCACCTTCTCGTTCTCAGGCAGTCACCACGTGGAGTGCTTCGCCGATCTAGGGTATACCCGGCAATTGCTCGAAGAGGCCGCCGCGGCCTTCCAGCAGGACCTGCGTCTGCACCTCGAACGCCTGCTCGGGCTGCCGTACGAGCGCCTGGTGTTCGGGCTGTGGTGGCTGTGCCAACACGTGAGCCAGGGCGACTCCATGGCGCCCAATGATCCCGCAGGGCGGCGCGCCCTCCTGCAGTACGACCTACCGTCTCGTGACGTGCAGGTCGCCTGGCGGGCCGAGCGGCCCCACCGCATCCTGCACCGCACCCACCGTGACCTGCGAGAACGGCGTGATCAGTACCGCGCCCTGTTCCTGAGTGTCTTCCATCACCGCGACGACTTCCTCGATCCGGCGCTGTTTGAGCGGGAATGCCGGCAGTTTGATCCCACCCTATTTCTGCGCACCCTGGCAGACATCTCTCTGTCGTCCGTGATCCCAGCACCTTTCCGGCAACGCGGCAGCAAACGGACCCTCGCCCAGGCACTGCAACCCGCCGCGGAGTACGCGGCCGCCCTGCTGTCCTATACAGCAGCCGAGGAGGACCTGGCGCGGTGGAGTGTGCTTGAGCAGACCCTGCACCATGCCCTGCACCATACCGATGAACTGGATCTCATCTGCCGGGAGCTGGAGCGCCTGACCCATCAGGTCGGGTGGACGGTACCGTCTCCGCCCAGCAGCCACACCTGGCGTGCTCCGGAATGGCGCACCCTCCTCACGCAGTCTGAAACTGCCCGCACTGCCCTCGACAACAACCCGCCCCTCACACAGGTCACCGTGTCGCGCACTTGGCGTGAACGACTTGAGGACCTTGAACCGGTGACGTGGATGAAAACCGTCCAGGCCTTCCACGACACCCTGCAGAAAATGCACCGGGAGCGGCATCCCAGCCCCCGCCCACGTTCCCGCGTGCCCCGGAGAGAAGGGCTCATCGACCTGGCGGGCCTGCAGGCCCTGGCCGAACGTCTGGCCACGGGTGAACAGGCCGTTCAACGTCTCCCGGCCGCCGTCTCCGACCAAGTCACCGCCGCGGTCCACCAGTGGCGCCAGCAGCACCCAGAGGCTATTCAGGGCGTGCTCCGTCGGCATGGGATCAAGGAACCGGACGACATCGCCGGGCGCTCCCGTGATGAAAGCCTTCCTCTGTTCGGCGACCTCCTGGCCTGCACGGCCGAGTTGGCGGCGCCGGCTGAATCCGTCACCTGAGTGTATGCGGGCGGCGCACCGGTGAACGCGGTGCGCCGCCCTGCCGGACCGCCCAGACTCAGTTCAGCAGGCGCTCTACCTCATGCTCCTGCTGAGACCTCCGATCTCGAGCCGCCTCATACCGATCCCGCTTGACCAGCAGGCTCTCATCCCCGGCCAGGATGCGGGCCTGCACGTCCTGCAGAGCACGCAGGTACATGTTGATGTTGTGAACGGCGCGGCCCATGTTCGCTTCGTTTCCCCCGTTGTAGGGTCGGCCGGTCGGGTCATTGGGCTTTCCACCCTGGGCCCGCGTGTCCCACCCTTCGTCCCGCATGGCTGCGCAAGCCGGGCAGGTGCAGGGCGGTAATTCGTCACTGCCCGGCACATTTTCCACAATGCGGTACTTGCGCAGCAACTCCGGACTGTCAGGGACGTACCGCATGAAGGTCCCGCCCGTGAACGCGGACATGTACATGCTCGATCCATCGAAGGAATCGACGCCCAAATGCGTCAGGGTCGCCGCCCACTTGATGCTCGACACGCCCAGCACATGAATGTACAGGCTCGGATCTTGCGCCCGGTACTGCAGCGCATCCTCCACGCATTGGTACACAAAATACGGATCCCGGCTGGACTTGGGAGCCAAGCTCCCCAGTGCAACGTGCCGGTACCCCAGATCCAGATACCGTTCCATCATTTCGTGGCGTTGCTCAAACGTGCCGTGGGTCACGGCCATCAAGCGGTGTCGGCCGGCCAGGGGCTGCATGTCCCTGGCGAAACGCAGCGACACTTCAATTTTTTCCCGCGCCCGCTGCGGACTGTCCAGCCCATCCAGAATCATCATGTCCGGCGACACGATGATGTCCATGCCTTCACGCGCTCCAGCCGTCTCGAACAGGTGCATGGTGCCGTCAGGCGTCAGGGGCCCGTTTTTCTTCTTCAAGATCGGGTACGGTTCGGACTTGTAACTCCACGCGCCGCAATCGTAGATGTTCCCCTCGGCGCTCTGGGGCAACGGATCGCTGTCAGGGTTGTGGTACGCCAGGGACGTCAGGTATCCCCGCGGGGCTCCCTCAATGAAATTCCAGATGCGCTCCATGCGGGGCGCGGGCAGAGGATGCCCACCGGCGTCTCTGGCGATCTTGAGCTTATCGCGGTTGTTGATCACCACCGTAAACCGTGAGCGCGGCGTAACGGGCAGCGTGTGCTGCGGCGGTGGGTAAAATTCTGCGCTGCTCAGGCCCTGTGGATTGAAGCCGAGGCCCGAGCGGTGAACGGACAGTGGCGCCGGTTTGCGTGTGGTGTTCGGTTCCGGCTCGGCCGACTGCTCCTCCACCGACAACAGAACCGGTGAGGTTCGTTGGGCCTGCCACGCCTCGAGGTACTCGATGGCCGCATGCGGATCTGCATGCCACTCACACAACACTTCAGGTCGGTCCACGACCGCGTGCGCCAACTGGTGAAACAAGAACCCCTTCAAGCCCACCATGCCGTACCCGAAGCGCCGCGCGTCCTTGTTGACCAGGGGCAGCACCGCCTGCTTCGCCGCGTGTTGGGGCAGCACCGCCGCGCTGCCACCACTCGCCAGGAAAATGAAACTCTGATCAGGGCGGCTTTCAAGGGGGAGAAGTGCCGACCTCAGATAATTCTCGCCCAGCAGGAATACGACAATGTCGTATTCCTGCACCCTGGCATTGAGATCCTCATGAATGCGCAGTTGCCGGCTCCAGTCCAGCACCTCCCGACGCTTGAGGTCGTTGAAGGTTGTCTCGTAGGGCACGATGAAGTCGTACTGGTGAATCAGGCCATACCCAGCAGAAATGATCTCCAACCGGCTGACGACATTTCTGCGGGTCCTCAGCAGGTCAAAAGCCTGAGATACCTGCTGATGCTGCATGCCGGTGTACATCAGTTTGGCCGCCATACGGTACGGCGCAAGTTCCTGTTCCCGCCGACTCAGATGCTCGCGGCCCTGACGGAAATCCGAGAGCACCAGTTGATTGGCGGGCTTCGCCCGTTTCGCTCCAGTACAGGAACTCACCACAAGAAGACTGGGATACTTCGCCATACTCAGAGGGCCGACGTGGCCTGCGCCTGCGCGTAGCAGGTCGCCAAGTCCAGGCGGCCCGCCTCGATCAGAGCGCGGTCGCGGATGCGGCATGAATCGCACACGCCGCACGGCTCCGTGCCGCCCTGGTAGCAGCTCCAGGTCAGGTCCACCGGAA
>NZ_BMOM01000028.1 GCF_014647075.1 Deinococcus aerophilus
CCCGGTGGCATTTTCGGTTGTCACAAACAGAAAGTGTCCCCTACCGGGGACGCTTTCTCATACTTTGTGTCAGGCCGTCAGCTTTCACACCTCTTGTACCGTGGTCTACTGATCCATGCGACTGTTGATTCGGCCCGCGCTGCTGGCGTTGCTGGCCCTGCCGTCCAGCGCCGGAGCGCTGCTGGAGGACGACCTGCAGACGGTGCTGGGTTTCGGCCCCCGGGTGGCGGGCAGCCCGGCCAACGAAGCGGCGCGCGGGTATCTGGAAGCCCGGTTCCGGGCGCTGGGCTACCAGACGCGCCGCCAGCCTTTTGGCTACTCCCGTTTTGACGACCTGGGTTCGGACGTGAGTGTGGCCGGACAGGTGCGGGCGGGCCGGGCGCTGCAGGACTCTGCCGGGGGGACCGTGACTGCCACCGCCGTGCGCGTGCCCGGTGCCGGCACGCCTGAGGACTTTGCCCGTGTGGACGTGCGCGGCCGGGTGGCGGTGGTCACGCGCGGCGAGATTCCCTTTGTCCAGAAGGCCCGCGCTGCCCAGGCCGCGGGTGCGCTGGGCGTGGTCATCGTGAACCATGTGGCCGGCGAGCTGCGCGGCACCCTGGGCGAGCCGCTGGCCCTGCCGGTGCTGGGCGTCTCGCCGGAGGTGGGCGCGGCCCTGCCCGACGGCGCTCCCGTGACCCTGAACGTCCGCGTGCGCGAGGGCACGGTGCAGGGCGTCAACCTGATCGCCTTCAAGGGCGGGGGCGCGCCGCCGGAGGTGCTGTTCGGCGCCCATCTGGATTCGGTGTCCGGTGCGCCGGGAGCCAACGACAACCTCTCGGGCAGCCTGGCCGTGCTGGAGCTGGCGCGGCGGATGGCCAACACCCCGCTCTCGGCGCGCAGTTATTTCACGCTGTTCGACGGCGAGGAGGACGGCCTGCGGGGATCACGCGCCTTCGTTCAGGACCACCCGGAGGTGGTCGCAGGGCTGCGGGCCATGTTCAATCTGGACATGGTCGGCGTGAACGTCATGCCCCTGAGCATCAGCGGCGAGGCCGCCCTGGTCGCGGCGGCGCAGCGGGCCGGGGTGCCGGCCAGCGTGGGTGCGCCCGGCAGCAGCGATCAGGTGCCGTTCCGGCAGGCGGGCGTGCCCACCCTGTTCTTTCACCGGGGCCTGGACGCCCACTACCACCAGCCCGGAGATACGGCGCTCGACCCGGTGCTGGTCCGCGAGACGGTGGACGCCGCCCTGAAGATTGCCGGTGAAGTGCTGGGGCCGGTCCGGTGAAGTCGCGGTGCGGCTCCGCCACGGCCTACCCCTTCGCGCCCCCGCAGGAGCCGATATGCCCCATACCGCCGCCCGGCCCACCCCCCTGAGCCCCCAGGAACGCTGGACGCTGGCGGCGACGGTGGTGGGCTCCAGCATGGCCTTTCTGGACGGCACGGTGGTCAACGTGGCGCTGGCCTCGCTGCAGGCCGAGCTGGGTGCCACGGCGGCGGGGGTGCAGTGGGTGGTCAACGCCTACGCGCTGCTGCTCGCCGCACTCACGCTCTCGGGCGGGGCGCTGGGCGACGCTTACGGCCGCCGCCGGGTCTATGGCCTCGGCGTGGTCGTCTTTGCGCTCGCCTCGCTGGCCTGCGGGCTGGCCCCCAGCCTGCCGGTCCTGATCGCGGCGCGGGCGGTGCAGGGGGTGGGGGCCGCGCTGCTCGTGCCGGGCAGCCTCGCCATGATCGGGGCCATCTTTGATCCCCGGCGGCGGGGCCGGGGCGTGGGGCTGTGGAGTGCGGCGAGTTCGGTGATGACCCTGCTGGGGCCGGTGGCAGGCGGCCTGCTGGTGGACGCGGGCTCGTGGCGCTGGGTCTTTTTTATCAACCTGCCGCTGGCCGCCGGCGTGCTGTGGCTGCTGCGCCGTGTGCCCGAAACCCACGCCCCCGGCGCCCGCCCCGACTGGCCCGGCGCCCTGAGCGTCACGGCGGCGCTGGGCGGGCTGGCCTACGCCTTCACCCGCGCGGGCGAACACGGCTGGGACACCGTGACCTGGACCTCGCTGGCGGTCTCTGCGGCGGGCTTCGCTCTTTTTCTGTGGCACGAGGCCCGCACCGGGCGTCCCATGCTGCCGCTCTCGCTGTTCCGCAACCCGGTCTTTGCCGGCACCAACGCGCTCACCCTGCTGCTGTACGGCGCGCTGGGAGCCGTGGGGTTGTACCTGCCGCTGTACCTGATCGGCGCACTGGGCTACAGCGCCACCGCCGCCGGGGCCGCGCTGCTGCCGCTGTCGCTGCTGCTCGCCGGACTGTCGGGGGTGTTCGGCGCCCTGGCCGACCGGTATGGCCCGCGTCCCTTCCTGACCGCCGGTCCTGTCCTCGCCGGGGTGGGGTTTGCGCTGCTGGGGGTCGGCCGGAACTGGGGCGGGGGCAGCTACTGGACCGCCCTCCTGCCGGGCGCGCTGGTGCTGGGGCTGGGCATGGCCATGACGGTCGCGCCGCTGTCCAGCACGGTCATGGGCAGCGCCGGACGCAATCTCAGCGGTGTTGCCAGCGGGGTCAACAACGCCGTGGCCCGCGCCGGCGGGCTGCTCGCGGTCGCCGCGCTGGGCCTGCTGCTCGTCTCCAGCTACCGGGAGGCGCTGAGCACCCGCCTGGACGCCGCCGGAGCCAGCCCGCAGCTCCGGCAGAGCGCCGTGGCGCAGGCCAGCCGCCTGACCGACCTGCAGCTGCCGGGCAGCGCATCAGCGCAGACGCGGGGCGCCGTCCGCGTGGCCTTTGGGGACGCCTTCGGGGACGTGGCCCTGGCCTGCGGAGCGCTGGGGGTGCTGGGCGGCGTGGCCGGGTTCTTCTTTCTGGGGGGAACCCGGCCGGAAGACGCGGCGTGAGCGGCCCTCACGGACCGGGATCGATGTAGCGGGCCAGCTCGGCCGGGGTGTTCACGTTCCACAGCGCCTCCGACAGCCCTCCCACATGAACCGACTGTCCAGCCGGACAGGCCAGACGCAGCCGGCGTTCGCCCGCATCCAGCAGCGTCTGGATGTGCGGCAGCAGGTCACGGTGGTACAGCGCGGCGAGCGGCTGCGGGCGGCCCTCCGGGTCCAGCGGCAGCACGGCCCGGCTGTGGGGGGTGCGCGACGCGGCCAGCGCGGCCCAGAATGCCGGGGTCAGGCCGGGCAGGTCCACCCCCGTGAAGGCCAGCCAGCCGGGCGGCGCGTGCGTCAGGGCCGCTTCCAGGCCGGCCAGCGGCCCCTCGCCGGGGCGGGTGTCGGGTACCGTCTCCCAGCCCTCCAGGGCGTACTTCCCGGCCGGCGCGACGATCAGGCGCACGGAGCAGCCGCCCAGACTGTCGGCCACATGGCGCAGCAGCGGGCGGCCCCGCAGCACCGCCAGCGCCTTATCGGACCCGAAGCGGCTGGAGCGGCCCCCGGCAGTGATGGCCCCTGTGAAGTCGAAGAGCACCGGCAACACCCCCTACTCGCGGGGCCCGACCTGGCGCTCAAGCTGCCGCAGGGCCCAGGCGGTCAGGCGCGGCAGCGGGCGGCCATACGGCGGGTACAGAAAGCGCACCGGGGATGGGCTGGGCTCATGCAGAATGGCCCGCTCGTGGCTGAAGGTACGGAAGCCGTGTTCGCCGTGGTATTTGCCCATACCGCTGGGCCCCACGCCCCCGAAGGGCAGGTGCGGATTGATCAGATGAATAACGGTGCCGTTCACGACCATGCCGCCGCTGGTGGTTTCGCGGACCACCCGCCCGGTCACCGCCGGCTCGCCGGTAAACAGGTATAGCGCGAGCGGCGAATCCTGCCGCCGGATCAGGTCCAGCGCCCCGCCAAAATCGCGGTAGGTCAGCACCGGCAGCACCGGGCCAAACAGTTCCTCCTGCATCAGCGGCATCTCCGGCGTCACGTCGGCAACCACCGTGGGCGAGATAAAGCGCGCCTGCGGGTCGAAGTCGCCGCCGCGCACCACCCGCGCTCCCTGGGCCACGCTGTCGGCGGTCAGCTGCCTAAGCCGCCGCACGCTCTCGCCGTCCACCAGCCGGCCGTAGTCCGGTCCGGCGCGCAGCCACGCGTGGTCTCCGTAGCGCCGGGCGATCACGGCGTCGATTTCCAGCAGGAAGGCGGCGCACATGCGCTCGGGCAGCAGTACGTAATCCGGGGCCACACAGGTCTGCCCGGCGTTGAGCAGCTTGCCCCAGGCGATGCGCTCGGCGGCGTCCCTGAGGTTCGCGCTGTCGTGGATCAGGGCCGGGCTCTTGCCGCCCAGTTCCAGCGTCACGCTGGTCAGGTTCGGGGCGGCGGCGGCCATCACCCGGCGGCCCACCGCGCCGCTGCCGGTAAAGAAGATGTGGTCAAAGGGCAGGTCGGTCAGGGCCCGCGCCACCCCGGGACCACCCTCCAGTACCGCCACCAGCTTCGGCTCAAAGACGCTTTCCAGCAGCTCACGCAGGGCGCGGGCCGTGTGGGGAGCCTTCTCACTGGGCTTGAGGACCACCGTGTTGCCCGCCGCCAGACTGGCGACCAGCGGCGCCAGGGCCAGATTGACCGGGTAATTCCAGGGGCTCAGGATCAGCGTGACTCCGCGCGCCTGAAAGCGCACCTCGCTGCGGGTGCCCGGCAACATCAGCGGCGTGCCCACGCGGCGCGGGGCCATCCAGCGCCCCAGGCGGCGGAGGATGAACTGCGTCTCCTCCAGCACCGCATGGATCTCGCTGACCTCGGCCTCGGCGCGGCTCTTGCCCAGGTCGCGGGCCAGGGCGTCGGCCAGCCGTGCCCGCTGCGCCCGGATGGCGTCGTGCAGCCGCCGCAGGATGGCCTGCCGCTCGGGGGCAGTGGTCTGGGCGGCCTGCCAGCGCCACGCCCGCTGAGCGCCGAACACGGTCTGGATCTCCTGGGCCGAGGCCTCCCTCGGGGCAGGCGGCCCCGCACGGAACACTTCAGAAACGGGCGCTGCAGTACCGGTCGTCATGGGCAACCTCGCGGGAGGAGAAACGGGGAAAAGAGTGGACCCAGTATAGCTGGCCCGCCTGCGTCGGGATTCCCGTTAAGAGGAACATCACAAAGAAGCAGAGAAGACACTCACGGCGGCTGGCGGTGCTCAGACTGTGACCGAAAGACAATCCAGATTTGACGGAGGTTTCCCATGAACAAGATCCTGACCCTGCCCGCCCTGGCCCTCGCCCTCAGCGCCTGCACCATGATGTCGCCCGGCATGACCTACACGCTCTCCAAGCAGCCCGCGGGCATGGCGCTGAACTCCAGCGGCACCGTGATGCCCAAGATGGACGGCAGCATGGTGATGACCACCGCCAAGATCATGGGCCTGGCCCCCAACACCTACTACGTGGCGCACTACCACCTGCAGGGCACCCAGAGCACCAACCCCTGCGACAGTGGCGGCGCCCCGATCATGGCAAGCAAGCTCGTGGGCCAGACAGACGCCAGCGGCATGCTGATGCTCTCGGGCAGCGTGGCCAAGGCAGACGTCATGAACGCCACCTACTTCAACGTTCACACCGCCACCGGCCCCGACGGCACGCCCGCCGACGCCGGCGTAACCTGCACCGCCGTCAAGATGATGTAACCCCACGCGGACCTGCGGGTCCCCGCACGCGGCCCCGGCGTTCTGCCGGGGTTTTGTGCTGCCCTGACGTTCTGAGCGCCCGCTACCGGCCGGCGATCAGCGCCGCGCCGCTCAGCGCGAACACCACACCCAGCCACTGCGTCCCCCGCAGTCCCTCGCGCAGCACGGTGACCGCGAGCAGGGTGGTGAAAGCGGGGTACAGGCTGGAGAGCAGGGCCCCCACCGCCAGCCCACCCCCCTGCACCGCCAGCAGGTAGAACAGGTTGCCCAGCGTATCTCCCGGCGCGGAGGCGAGGATCAGCGCCGGGCCGCGCGGACGCAACCCGACCAGACGCGCGGCCAGCGGCACGGCGATCAGGGAACTGCTCAGGCGGGCTGCGCCGAGCACCCACAGCACACCGGGCGAGGTGGCCTGACCCAGCAGGGCGAAGAAGAAGCCGAAACCCAGCCCCGCGAGCAGGCCCAGCGGCACCCCCCCGGTGCCCCGTTCGCTGGGCGAGTACGCGAGCAGGCCGGTGCCCAGCAGCACCCCCAGCGCGCCCAGCCAGCCACCCCAGCCCAGAACCTCGCCCCCCAGCACGCCAAAGAGGACCGGCACCAGCGCCGAAAGTGCCCCCGTGCCCACCGACACTGCTCCCATCGGTCCCAGGGCCAGGGCGCGGTAGAAGGCGAGCACGGCGGCCAGACCGACCGCACCCGCCCCAGCTCCCCACCACAGGTCGCCCGCGGACGGCAACGGCTGCCCCAGCCCCACCGCGAGCAGCAGCATCACGGCGGCGCTGAGCGGGTGGGTCAGCGCCACCACCCGCAGCGGTGAGTCCCGGCGGCTCGCCACGCCCGACAGAAAATCGCCGACGCCGTACGTCAGCGCCGACAGCAGGCCGGACACGGCCGGATTCAAGGAAAAGGCCTCACCCGGCGAGTCTACAGACCAAAACAGAAGGACCGGACTTCATCGCCCGGTCCCTCGCTTACGGTTGCCGCACCTTTACGGAGCGGTCAATCGCTGTTTATTCCTCGTCGCGGCGGTTGTTGCCCCAGCCACGGTCGGCGCGGGCGCGGGGACGGAAGCCGCCCTCGCCGCCCTGCTCGCCCCCCTCGCGGGGAGCAGCGTCACGCGGGCGGAAGTCGCTGCCGCCGCTGCGGTCGTCACGGGGACGGTCGTCGCGCGGGCGGAAGGTCGGGCGATCCTCGCGGGGACGGAAGCCGCCGCCCTGGCCACCCTGACGGTCGCCGCCACGGTCGTCACGGCCCTGGTAGCCGCCACGGTCGTTGCCGCGGAAGCCGCCGCCCTGGTACCCGCCCTGGCCGCGGTCCTCGCGGGGACGGAAGCCGCCACCCTGGCCACCCTGACGGTCGCCGCCACGGTCGTCACGGCCCTGGTAGCCGCCACGGTCGTTGCCGCGGAAGCCGCCGCCCTGGCGGTCGCCGCCACGGTCATTGCGGCCCTGGTAGCCGCCCTGGCCGCGGTCCTCGCGGGGGCGGAAGCCGCCACCCTGGCGGTCGCCGCCACGGTCGTCACGGCCCTGGGGACCGCCGCTGCGCTCGGCGCCCTGACCCGCGCGGAAGCCGCCCTGACCCTGGGCTTCACGCATTTCGCGCATTTCACGGCGCAGGCCACGCAGTTCCTTGCCCTGGGCCTCGAGCATTTCCTTCATCTCACCCAGCAGGGCCAGCAGGTCGTCGGCGTCGATGTACTCGTCTTCGCCGTCCTCGCCTTCCTCGGTGTCCTCGCCCTGCATCTGCGCGGCGTCCTCGCTGCCGTCTTCCTGGCCCTCGGCGGCGGCTTCCTGGGCGTCCAGCACGCTGTCCTCGTCGGCCTCTCCGGCCAGTTCGGGCAGAATCTCACGCACCTCGGCGGGGGTCTGCTCGTGCATGTCCTGCTCCTGGGGGGCGTGTTCGCCCTGGCGCGGCTCGTTGTGGTCGGTCATGGTCATTCTCCTTTGTTTCCCTGCACTGCTGGTCAGGAACGTTCAAGCATATTGGCTCTCAAGATGCTGGCGGCTTCGGCCAGTGGCACACCTGTCATGGGTGCCGAGCGCGGGCGCACCCCCGAGTGTAGCATCCACGGGCAAGGCCGGAGCGGCGGCGTGAAAAATGGGCGAAGGCCCTTTCCGGCCCGCCCCCCGTCACAGACCCGTCATCCCCCGCTTCTATACTCGGTTCATGACGCGACTTGCCCTGCTCTCCCTGACCCTGCTGCTCGGGACCGGTCTTCAGGCCTCGGCGCAGGCCGCCCCAAAGGCGCCCACCCGCACGGTGAACATCGGCCTGGGCTACAACCCCGACGTGCAGTTCACGCCGTTCTATGTGGCCGACAAGCTGGGCTACTTCGCCGCCGAGGGCCTCAAGGTCAACTACCAGCACGGGTACGTGAACCAGCTGCTGCCGCTGCTGCTGCAGGGCAAGCTCGACTTCGTGGTGGGTGACCCGGAGGACGCCATCTTCGCCCGCAACCAGGGCGCAGACGTGAAGTACATCATGACCATGTACCAGAAAAATCCGGTCACGGTGTTCAGCCTCAAGCCCCTGAACGGTGTGGCCAGCCTGAAGGGCAAGACGGTGGGCATTCCCGGTCCCTACGGCAGCAGTTACCACGCCATCCAGGCCCTGCTCGACAGCGCGGACCTGACCGAGGGCAAGGACCTGACCCTCGCCAACATCGGCTTCACGCAGCAGGACGCCGTGCGCGCCGGACGGGTCGACGCCGCCGTGGGCTATGTCAACAACGACGTGGTGCTGCTGGGCAAATCCACCGGCCAGAAGGTCTACACCCTGGACATCTCGGGCGCGTATCCGATGGTCGGCGTGGGACTGATTGCCAGCGGCAAATCGCTGACCGGCGACCTGGCCGCCCGGGTGGTGCGCGCCTCCCAGCGTGGCCTGAAATTCACGGTGGCCGACCCCGCCCGCGCCTTCAAGCTGGCCCAGCCGGTATTCGGCACCGCCGGGACGCTGGAGATCCTGAAGGCGAGCACCCCGCTGGTCACCAGTGCCTACACGCAGAAAAACGGCATCGGCGCGAGCAACCCCGACGCCTGGACCAAGGCGGTGGCTGCCCTCGTCAAGCAGGGTAAGCTGCCTGCCGGGGCCAGGGCGACGGACTACTACACCAACGCATTTATCAGCAAGACGCTGAAGTAGGACGGCAGGCCACAGGCCGGGAAGCCCTCCTCTTCCCGGCCCCTGCGCCGCCGAGGTGAACGCTCAGCTTGCCAGGTGGTCTCCAGGCCTGACCTTGCCCATTGCGGGCCGCGTCATCCACAGCAGGGCGGCCAGGGCCGTGTTCAGAACAACGTTCACGACGGCGCTTTGCAGGGCGTAGTGCCCCACCGCCCACCAGTAGGCGTTGATGACCGCGTTCAGCAACAGCCCGAAGGCCAGGATGCCGGTCAGGGGCGCGTAACGCTGTGGGTCGTTGGAGCAGGTCCAGAACAGCGCGCCAAACGCGAGAAGAACGCCGCCGTATTCAGAGGCCAGCCCCCAGTTGGTCAGGTGGAGGGCAAAAATCTGATTGGCCAGCACCGGGAACAGCAGGGTGAGGCCAGCGAGGGCCAGCCAGACGGCAGCCAGACGAAAGGCCAGTTGCGGTGCAAACATAGACACTCCTCCTTATGTCGCAGGGGCACGCAAGCGGCAGCACCCACCTCCCGGCAATGGACGATCAGACTTCCTCCGGTTGTTGCTGGGGAACGGCGCTGAGGGTGGAGGCCAGGACGCAGACCAGCAAGGTGATGGCAGCGGCCAGCAGAAAGCCGAAGCGCAAACCGGTGTGGTGGGCGGTGAGCCCGATCAGGGGCGGCCCCACCAGAAAGCCGCTGTAGCCGAAGACGGAGACAAAGGCCACCCCCGCGCCTGCCGGAAGGCTGGGAAGACGCCCGGCCGCCGACACGATCAGGGGAAACATAGCCGCGTTGCCCAGGCCGACCAGCAGAAAGCCGAGTGCGCCGACCACCGGAGACCCTGCCAGCACACAGATCAGAAACCCCACGGTTGCCAGCAGCGCTCCCAGGCGCAACAACCGGGCCGCGCCCAGCCGGTCGCACAGACCGTCGCCCACCAGACGGCCAAACGCCATGGCCAGTGAAAACAGCGCGAAGCCCAGCGCCACCTGCCCCCCGGATGACAGGGCCAACTGCTGCAGATACACGGCGCTCCAGTCATTGACGCTGCCTTCAGTAAAGACGGCGCAGAAGCCCAGCACGCCGAGCAGGAGCAGGGTGCGGGGCAGACGCCACCGATTTCCGGGAGACGGCGGCGCTGTGACCGGCAGTTCCTCTGGGGCCGTCGTCAGGAGGTGCGGCAGTGCCAGGGCACCCAGACACGCCGTCGCCAGCGCCACAGCGAGCAGATGGACCCAGGCCGCCGTGAACGAAACCATCAGCCCTCCCAGCACGGTGCCGCTGAGGCCGCCCACGCTGAAGGCCGCGTGAAACGAGGACATCACCGGGCGGGCCAGCCGTTGCTCCACTAGGCTGGCCTGGGCATTCATGGCCACGTCCAGGGTTCCGGTCGCCGCGCCCAGCAGCAGCAACGCAGCGAACAAACCCAGCAGACTCGAGGACAACGCCGGGAGGGCCAGGCACAGGGCGTAGGCGGCCACGGCCCCGCCCACCAGGGTGCGGGTGCCGTAGCGTTTGAGCAGGGAGGGTGTCAGCGGCAAGAGGGTCATGGCCCCGGCGGCCACACCCAGCAGGGCAAATCCCAGATCACGCTCGCTCAGTCCCAGCTGGGCCTTGAGCGTGGGAATGCGGATCACCCAGTGGGCGAACCCGGCTCCGGCCACAAAAAAGACCAGGGTGGTTGCCGCCCGCGCTGCCCGAGCAGCCGCGTCAGACAGAAGGGGCGAGGAATCGCTTGACCAGAGATCTGCTGACATGCTGCTTCTCCCGTTCCCTGAATTCTGAAGGCCGCCGGACACCCCGGGGATGGGTTTACGGCTCGCTATACACGTTGTCGGGCGTGTTGCCGGTGACGCTGCCGCCGGGCTGGGCGTAGGTGGCCCTTTTGGTGTTCCGAATGCCCCCACCCTTATTCTTTGCCGTATTCCCGGTCACGCTGCCGCTGGAGATCGTCAGCTTGCCGTCGTTATAGAAGCCCCCCCCATCGCCATAGGTGTCGGTGGCCTGGTTGCCACTGACCGTGGCCCCTGACAGCGTAAATTGTGCGGCCGGATCGCCGTTGGTCGCACTGGCTGCACCCACGAAGACGCCGCCGCCGTACAGAGCGGTGTTGTCCTTGATCCCGCCGCCGCTGGCTATGAAGACAGCATTGGGATACATGCGGATGCCGCCGCCCCCACCTTCCCCCGCGCCTTTACCAGTGACTGTGTTGCCGCTGATCTCGCCGCCGGTCATAGTGACCTGACCGTCCAGCACCAGACCGCCGCCTGTGCGGGACGCACTGTTGGCGCTGATCACGCCGCCCGAGAGCGTGAGCTTGCCGCTCCTGAACACGCGAATGCCGCCGCCGCCGTCGGTGCTGCCGGTGACCTTGTTGCCACTGATCACGCCGCCCCCAATGGTGCTGTTCGTGTCGCCTCCAAGAGCGAGGCCGCCCCCACTGTTAACAGCTGTGTTGCCAGTGACGGTTCCGCCCGTCATGTTCAGGGTGGTGCGGCTCACCGCGATGCCACCACTGTTATCGCCCGCCGTATTGTTCCTGACGGTGGCGGTGCCCCCGAAGGTCACGGTGGAATTGGTGGTGCGACTGGCGGGGGTGAACAGCAACAGGCCGCCACCATTCTTGGACGCTGTATTGCCCTCGATGGTGCCGCCCGTGATGCTGGCGTCACGGAATATGCCCATGCCGCCTCCGTAAGGGGCCGCGTTGTCCCTCACAGCTCCGCCCGTCATCGTGAAGTTACCGTTGATCCACAGGCCCCCACCGCTGCCCCCCGCCGCGTCGTCAGTGACGCGGTTGTTCTCGATAGTGCCCCCGCCGAGAGTGATCCTCGGGCTGACCAAGTTGCCCTGCGCGTCCAGGGTGGACTGCACCGTGACCCCGCCGCCGAAATAGGACGCCGTGTTCCCGCTGACGCTGCCGCCCGTGATGGTCACGTCGCCGTTGCTGTAGATGCCCCCGCCCGCGCTGCCGGTCGTGTTCGTCCCGGTCTGGACCACCGGGGCGGTCACGGTATTGCCGTCCACCTTGCCCCCGCTGACCGTGGTGACGCTGTCCACCCCGCCGTAGATGCCGCCTCCGGAGTTGGTGGCCGTGTTCGCGCTGACGCTGCCTGCTTCCACTTTCAATGTGCCCTTGTTGAAGATGCCCCCGCCCCCACCGCTGCTTTCCTCCTTGTTCTCAGCCAGAACCTGCGCCGAGTTGCCGGTCACGCTGCTGCCGCCCCTGAGGCTCAGCGTTGCCCCTTTCAGGTTGGCGATCCCGCCGCCCATGTTGGCCGTGCCACCCGTGACGGTGGTGCCGTCCAGCGTCAGCGTGCCCTCGTTGAGCAGCACGCCGCCGTAGGTCGCCACGCTCAGCGCCTGCGGGCCAACCCGGGCCAGGGTGATGGGCGCTCCCATGCCGCCTTTCAGCATCCCGCCCTTGATGGTGACGGTCACGCCGCTCGGGATTTCCAGGGCGCGGCCCTTGCCATTTGCGTCAATGACGCCGCTGCCCAGATCAACCGTCACATTCCTGGAGACCGTCAGCGGGCTGCTCAGGGTAATCGAGCCAGAAGACAGGCGCAGCGTGTCTCCCGCCCCGGCGCTGGACAGCAACTCGCGCAGGGTACCGGGACCGCTGTCGGCCAGGCTGGTCACGGGCGTGCCCACCAGCGGTGGATCGACGTTGCCACCGCCGCAAGCGGCCAGCAGCAAAGACAGGGACAGAAGTGGAAGACCGAGCCGGACCAGTGGTGCGTTCATAGGGACCCCCTCTGCCCCGGACGGTGGCGGAGGGAGGGGGAACACCATCCGCCGCCATCAAGGGTGAGGCGAGTGTGAAGGGAGGGCCGTCAAATCACCGTCAAGGCGACGTCAACAGGGCCGTCACTGCGGTTTCGGGCGGTTTTTTGAAGGCGAAAGGCGACTTCGGGACGGCGGCTATCGGCCTCACTGCGACCAGTTACCGGCTCTGTTGAACAATCTGATCATCGTTGGTCCGGACGCCGCACACCACCTGGGCGGCCAGTTCAGCGCTTTCTACATCTCGCCAGCTTCGGCGCCAGGCACCGTCCAGTGGAGGCCGTCTTTCTTTGCGTCACCTCCACGCCCACCTGTATTGCCGCTGCTGGTCAGGAGGCGGCCTGCCGCAACAAGCCCGGGCAGCAGGCCCACCCGCCTACGATTTATTGCACGTCAGGTCGATCCGGAAACTGGGATCCCTGGTGCCCCAGGGCAGTTTCACGCCGGTTTCGCTGGGCTTAACCAGCCACACCAGTTTGGTGGGTTTGTGCGCGGCGCTGGCCTGGCCGCCGTCGGCCACGCTCAGGGTGCTGCGCCAGACCCCGGCGGGGGGCAACTGCTGGTAGGTGAATTTCTGCCCAGCCAGCGTGTCACTGATGTTCCAGGCCAGCGGCGTGCCGTCGGCATACAGGTACGACAGGTGCAGACTGTCGGCCACCTGCGCCGAGTCGCCCCCGCCCAGCATGTCCTTGGTGGCGTTGCGCATCTCCAAGTCAATCTTCCACTGCGCGCCGTCCTCGTCTGTGAAGCGGAGGTTGCTGAACTTGACGCGCCACACCCGGTTGAAGAGGGTCTGGCCAAGGCAGCCCTCCAGCACCGTGATCTGATTGGCCCCGCCGGCCACGGGCTCCTGGCCCGCCTGTGGGGCCGCCATCGCCGGGTTGGCAATGCTCAGAACGCCGCCGGCCGTGCTGACCCGGAATCCGGCGGCCTTCAGGGCACTGACCGGCACATACTCCTGACCACCGCTGCTCAGGGTGGTGCCGGGCACCGTGCGGCCGTTCACGCTGATGCGCAGCCCGGGCGGGCTTCACTAAGCCCGATGGCCTAGTGCCGTGCCGTCCGGCCCGCTCCTCTGGTACGCTACCCGCATCACCGAGAAGGAGGTGCGCCTATGACCCAGATCAACACGATGGACCGCCCGACGGCCAAGTTCAACCCCAGCCTTTTCCCTGCAAATCGGAGCGATTTTGTTGAACCACGTCACCATGCCGCCTCTGTCCCCGGACTGTTCCCCCTGGCCTGACCTGCAGAGGCACCCGTGAACGCCCGCTGGCTCGATGCCGAGCTGGAGGGCGCAGACACCAGCCCGGAGCGCCGGGGCAAATTCAAGAAAAAGAAGCTGCTGGGCCGCCGCAAGCTCGAAGACCTGGTTGCTGAGGACCCGGACCAGATCGCCGACGACACCATCCGCCGCCTGATCGACCGGGGCCACATCACCGGGATCGTGGCCGAACTCAAGAGCGGCAAGGAGGCCACCGCGTATGTGGCCCGTGGCCCGCGCGGCAGCGTGCTCGTCAAGCTGTACCGCGAGCTGGAGGCGCGCAGCTTCAAGAACGACGCCATCTACCGCGAGGGCCAGTGGATCGGCGATGTCCGCGCCGAGCGCGCCATGCAGGGCCGCAGCCGACGGGGGCTGGAGATGCTGCAGGGCATGTGGGTCAGCGCCGAGTACGCGCACCTGTGGACGCTGTGGCAGGCGGGCCTGAGCGTGCCCGAACCGCTGGTTGGCCCTAGCCCCTTCGACTACGAGGCGACCACACCCGCCGTTCTGATGCGCCTGATCGGCAGCGAGGACCAGCCCGCGCCGCGCCTGAGCGACGTCCGGCTGACGCCCGAAGAAGCCAGGAGCGCCTGGCACCAGTCCGTGCGGGGCATGGCCGACCTGCTGCGACTGGGCTACGCGCACGGCGACTACAGCACCTACAACCTGCTGTGGTGGGAGAACACCGTGATCATCATCGATTTTCCGCAGCTGACCACCCGCCAGAACCCCCATTTTACCCAGCTGCTGCGCCGCGACGCCCAGAGCCTGGTCACGAGCTTCCGCAAACACGGCATTCAGAGCGATGCCGAGACCACCCTGCGTGAGGTTCAGCGCTTGGCCCGGGAACGTGGTCCCGAGCCCCGGGTGATGCTGCCGTGAGCGGACCATCCCCATGGCCAGCGGAGCGGCCCGGCGGCACCAGCGGGAACAGCCCACAGCGTTCCATGCCGTGCTGGGCGACTTCCTGACCGGCCTTTCTGCGCGGCCCCGTCCCGACCTCCCCTGACCGTCTGAGCATCGGCCCCGGCCCTGCACAGGGAATGCAGGGGCCGGGGCCGACGTTTACTGCTTTTTGCTCAGCTGTGGGTCATCTCCAGCGGCACCACCCAGCGGTCGAATTCCTCGTCGGTCACGTGGCCCAGCGCCAGCGCCGCCGCCTTCAGGCTGCTGCCGTCCTTGTGGGCTTTCTTGGCAATGGCGGCGGCCTTGTCGTAGCCGATGTGCTTGTTCAGGGCCGTGACCTGCATCAGGTTGATGTCGAGGTTGTGCCCGATCTTCTCGCGGTTCGGCTCAATGCCCACCGCGCAGTTGTCGTTGAAGGCGAGGCAGGCGTCCGAGATCAGGCGGATGCTCTCCAGCACGGCGTGGACCATCACCGGCTTGAACACGTTGAGCTGGAAGTTGCCCTGCGAACCGGCAAAGGCGACGGTGGCGTCGTTGCCGAACACGCGGGTGGCAACCATGGTCAGCGCCTCGGACTGGGTGGGGTTTACCTTGCCGGGCATGATCGAGCTGCCGGGTTCATTCTCGGGAATCACGATCTCGCCGATGCCGTTGCGCGGCCCGCTCGCCAGCCAGCGCACGTCGTTCGCCATCTTCATCAGTGCGCCCGCCAGGGTCCGCAGCGCCGCCGATGTCTGCACCAGGGCGTCGTGGGCGCTCAGGGCAGCGAACTTGTTCTCGGCAGAGCGGAAGGCGAAGCCCGTTTCGGCCTCGTACTTCTTTGCCGCCAGATCACCGAATTGCGGGTGCGCGTTCAGGCCGGTGCCGACCGCCGTGCCGCCGATGGCGAGGTCCAGCAGCCCTTCTCCGGCGTGGCGCACTTCCGAGAGCGCGTAGTCCAGCTGCGCGACCCAGCCGCCGATCTCCTGCCCCAGCGTGATGGGGGTGGCGTCCTGCAGGTGGGTGCGGCCCACCTTCACGAGCCCGGCATGCTCCCTTGCCTTGGCGTCCAGGGTGTCGCGCAGCTTGCCCACGCTGCCGTACAGCCGCTCGCTCAGTTCCAGCACCACGGCGATGTGCATAGCGGTCGGGAAGGTATCGTTGCTGCTCTGGCCCCGGTTGACGTGGTCGTTGGGGTGGACCGGCGCCTTGCTGCCCATCGTTCCGCCCGCGAGTTCAATGGCGCGGTTGCTGATGACCTCGTTGGCGTTCATGTTGCTCTGGGTGCCGCTGCCGGTCTGAAACACCACCAGCGGAAAGTGGTCGTCCAGTTTCCCGGCAATGACCTCGTCGGCGGCCCGCACGATCAGGTCGGCCACGTCCTGCGGCAACTCACCCAGCTCAGCGTTTGCCTGCGCCGCCCCCTTCTTCAGGATGCCCAGCGCGCGGATCACCGGGCGGCCCCACACGAAGGTGTCGCGGCCAATCGGGAAGTTGTGGATCGAGCGCTCGGTCTGCGCGCCCCAGTACCGGTCGGCGGCGACCTCCAGCGTGCCCATGGTGTCGGATTCCTGGCGGGTCTGGGAAGAAGGGGTGGATGTCATGCCCTGAGTTTAAGGGTCGGCAGGCGTCACTTTCGGGGGAACGCAGACCCTCAGAACACGCAGCGACCGGAATCGCCGGGCCACTCCACACTCAGCCCGCTGGCCTCCGTGCCCGCGACCGTCAGCCCCTCGGGTCCGCTCCAGCCCACGCGCACGCTTCCGAGCACGCGGTTTTGCCAGCCCCGGGCAGCGGCCCAGCTGGTCCGGGTCAGCTCCGTCCAGAGGGGCGCGGCCTGCACCGCCATCTGCGGCGCACAGGCCTGGAAAAAGCCGCGGGCCACCTCCACGAGGGCCTGCCGCTGGAACGCGGTGGCCGAGGGCGCCTCCACATAGACCAGCACGGTGTTGATGGTCGAACTGTTCCCGGCGGCTCCCGGCGTGATCAGCACACGCACCGGTGATGTTCCCACACGCCTGTACACGGCGAAACTGTGGTTCCTGCCGGACACCGGGGCTTCCGTGACCGTTACGCCCGGCAAACCCCGCAGAACACGGTCCGGCGTGAGCGCCACAGGTGGTCCGCCGCTCCCCGCCAGCGCCGGCCCGCTCAGGCACAGGGCCAGCGCGGTCCAGCACGCCGAGGAACGGAATCTCCCGGGCCGACCCATCGCGTTCATGCGGCCCGAAAAGAGCGTCACCGCCGCCCGAGCAGAAGCGGAGCACCACCGGAACCATTTCACGTTTCCAGAGTACTCCCCCTACACTGCGGATCATGACCCACATGCAACTTGTTCAGGAGCAACGGGGCGACGGAGTGACCTTCCGCATTCACGCGCTGACCCATGTCACGCGGTACTCGGTGGGCACCGACGGCGACCTTGCCGAGACGCGCGTGATGGACGGACGCTTTACCGTGGAGGCTGAACTGCACGGCTCGGGCGTGCTGCTGGAGCCGGGGGCCTTTCAGTACAGCCACGGCACCATTTCGGCCAATGTGGAGCAGCAGGCCAAGGGCGGCTTTCTCAGCCGCGCCATCGCCACGGCGGGCACCGGGGAAAGCGCCTTTGCCACGCGCTTTACCGGACAGGGCCGGGTCTGGACCGAGCCGACCCGCAAGCACTTCATCATCGCGGAGGCGAGCGGCGCGCCCGGCGACGAGATGATTCTGGACGACAAGGCCTTCTACATGGCCCAGGACACCATGACGCTGGGCACCCACACCCACACCTCCATCGCCGGGGCGCTGTCGGGCAACGGCCTGCGCCAGCCCAAGCTCTCGGGCCGGGGCCTGTTCGTGGTCGAGTCCCCGGTGCCGGTCTCGGAGGTGGAGGTCATCGAGCTGGGCGGCAAGGACAGCCTGATCGTGGACGGCGACCTGATGCTGATGTACAGCGCGTCTCTGAAGGTGGAACTGCGCCCGCTGGTGCGCGGCATGCGCAACGCCATGCGCAGCGGCGAGGGGCTGGTGTTCATGATCAGCGGCGCGGGCACCGTATTCCTGACCCCCACCCACCGCAACCTCTCGGCAGCGACGCTGTAGGCCGGACCCTCCCCGGCGCGGCCCCCGCCCTTCTGCATAACTCACGGTCTGGACCGCCCCCGACTGACACAATGGCCGCATGAGTGCCCTGCCCGCAAACGAACTGTTCGATGTCGCCATCGTCGGCGCCGGCCCGGTGGGTCTGGCCGCCGCCATCGCCTGCAAACGCGCCGGCCTGAGCTACGTGGTGCTGGAAAAGGGCTGTGTGGTGAACGCCATCTTCGAGTACCCCACCTACATGTCGTTCTTCACCACTGCCCCCGAACTGGAAATCGGCAATCACCCGATGGTCACGGGCCACGACAAGCCCGACCGCCGCGACGCGCTGATGTACTACCGGCTCGTCACGCAACGTGAGGCGCTGAACGTGGAGCAGTACACCGCCGTGACAGCGGTCCACGCGGCCCCGGCGGGCTTCACGCTGGAGGTCGAGCGCCGCGACGGTACCCCCGATGTGGTGGAGGCCCGGCGGGTGGTGGTCGCCACCGGCTACTACGACAACCCCCTGCACCTGGGCATTCCCGGCGAGGACAGCGAGAATGTCAGCCACTACTACACCGAGGCCCACCCCTTCATGGGCCTGAACGTCACCGTGATCGGTGCGGGCAACTCGGCGGCAGACGCCGCGCTGGACCTGTGGCGCGGCGGCGCGAACGTGACCATGGTGGTCCGCGCGCCGGAACTCAAGAGCACCATCAAGTACTGGGTCCGGCCCGATCTGGAAAACCGCATCAAGGAGGGCAGCATCGCCGCCCACTTCAACGCGCGGGTGGTGGAGATTCACCCCGAACAGGTGGCCGTGCAGCGCGAGGACGGCACCACCTTTGATCTGCCCACCCACTTCACCTTCGCGCTCACCGGGTACCGCCCGGACCTGTCGTTCCTGTCTGGCCTGGGGCTGGCGCAGCAGGCCGACGACTGCCTGGTGCTGGATGAGCATTACCAGAGCAGCGTGCCGGGGCTGTTCGTGGCGGGCAGCGCGGGCTTTGCCGGCAGGACGAACACGGTGTTCATCGAGAACGGTCGCCACCACGCCGTCCTGGCGGTAGAAGAAATTGTGCGTCAACTGTCCGGGCACGCGGAGTTGCAGGTCGGGTAACCACGCCGCGCTGACGGATCTGGGCCATGAGGACCGCAGGCGGGGACGTTCACGCTTCACGGTGGGCGGCCCAGCGCATGAAATACTGGCGGGCATGAGTTCAAAACTCCGCTGGTCCCTGAGTCTGGGAGCGCTGCTGTTGACCGGTGCCTTGGCCCAGACCGTGGCTCCACCCCTCACACAGACGCCGGTCATTCCGGCGCTGCCCCTGACCGACCAGCCGGCGGTCCCCCCCGTGCCGGAGCCGGAGCCCACCCCTGCCCCCGCACCGGCAACGTCCACCCCAGCCCCTTCCGCGCCGGCGGCAGCTCCCCGTGTCTCCAACGCGCCGCTGCTGATCACCGTGCAGGCCCAGTGGCCCGCGCTGATCGGCGGCAAAAAGACCACCGTGCCGCTGACCCGCACGCTCACCATTCCCGGTTCGCGCATGGTCCAGATCCGTGAGCGCGGCGTGGTTACCCAGAGCCTGGAACAGGACCTCCAGGCCTTCGTGGCCGGCCTGAGCAGCCCGGCGCAGAACGCCCGCTTCGAGGAACTGTGGGACGGCTGGGGGGTCGTGCAGCGCAACGCCCTGCAGATTGATCTGGACGCCACCCGCGCCAATGTGCTCGCCGCCGTGCAGGACCCACGGGGCGTACAGGCGCAGGTGGTGGTGCGCGGACAGACGCCGCCGCAGCGCACCCTGGACTACTTTCTGAGCCGGGGCATCACCGCCCACCTGGGAACCGGCGAGACCAATTACTACGGCAGCAGCGCCGCGCGGATCAAGAATATTCACGTGGGGGCCGCCCGCTTCAAGGACCGGCTGTTCGAGGGCGGGGTCTTCTCCTTCAACAGCTTCGTCGGGCCGGTGACCCGGGAAAACGGGTTTGTGACCGGTCTGGTGATCGCCGGGGACCGAACGGCAAGCGGCGTGGGCGGCGGCATCTGTCAGGTCAGCACCACGGTGTTCCGCACGCTGTACGCAGCGGGTCTGCCGGTGGCCGAGCGCCAGAACCACTCGTATCAGGTGCACTACTACGATCCGCAGGGCATGGACGCGACCATCTACCAGCCCAGCCTGGACCTGAAGTTCACCAACGACAGCGGCTCCGGGCTGTGGTTCCAGACCGAGTGGAACGACGAGGAATCCCGCCTGAGCGTCCATGTGTTTGGCCGGGCGCGGGACTTCACGGTGCAAATCGGGGAGCCCAGAACCCTCAGCTCCACACCTTCGCCCGCCGACCGCGTGATTCCGGACGCCAGCCTGCCCGCCGGTCAGCGCAAGCAGGTGGACTGGGCCGCTCCCGGCGCGGTGATCGAGGTCACGCGCAAGTTCGTGCGCGGCGGCAAGGTCTTCAAGCAGGACACCCTCAAGAGCAGCTACCGTCCGTGGCCCAACATCTTCTTGGTGGGCACCCGCCGCTGAGCCACCGCTTCCGGCATCCCGGCGCCGCCCCCTCCCCCCCGTCAAGGAGCCCTGCCGATGAAAACCCTCTTTCTGGCCCCCACCCGCAACGCGGTGGGCCTGAGCAGCACGGCGCTGGGCCTGACCCGCGCGCTGGAGCGTCAGGGACTCAAGGTGGCCTTTCTCAAGCCGATCGCCCAGACCCACGAGGCGAGCACCGACGACAGCGTGCATTTCGCCCGGACCCTCGCGCACCTCAAGACCCCCGATCCGATTTCCCTGTCGCGGGCCGAGGAGCAGCTCAGCCACGGCGCCGAAGAGGAGCTGATGGAAACCGTGATCGCCCTGGCCCGCGAGGCCACCGGCGGCGGCGCGGCAACGGCCCTGGCCGATGTCCTGATCGTGGAGGGACTGGCGCTCAACGAGCGCAATGTCTACGCGGGGGCGCTGAACGCCTCGCTCGCCCGCAACCTGGAGGCGAGCACGGTGCTGGTGTCCAGCCTGAGCGGGGTCACGGCGGGAGGACTGGCCGATGAGCTGGAGATTGCCGCGCAGAACTACCGCCGCAGCGACGGCGGGGGGCTGTCGGGCTACGTCCTGAACTTTGCGCCGCCGGGACTGGACTTCGGCACGCTGATGGCCGATCTGCGCACCCACAGCCCGCTGCTTGCCAGCGGCGAACTGCCCCTGCTCGGGGTGGTCACCGAATCCCCGGCGCTGGCCGCGCCGCGCACGCTGGACGTGGCGCGGTGGCTGGGAGCCGAGGTGATCAACGAGGGCGAGGCCGGGCTGCGGCGGGTAACGAGCACGGTGGTGACGGCCCGCACCGTGCCGCGCATGGCCCACCTGTTCCAGCCCGGCGCGCTGGTCGTGACCCCCGGCGACCGTGAGGACGTGATCATGGCCGCCGCGCTCTCCCACCTCAGCGGCGTGCCGCTGGCGGGGCTGATGTTCACCTCGGGCAGCGCGCCCGAGGACAGCATCGAGAAGCTGTGCCGCGCGTCCCTGACCTCATCGTTGCCGGTGATGCGGGTGGGAACCAATTCCTTTGGCACCGCCTCGCGCCTCTCGCGCATGGACGCCCGCGTGCCGCACGACGACACCGACCGCATGGAGCGCATGCTGGACTTCATCGCCGACCGGCTGGACATCGTGCCGCTGGGCGCCCGCCTGCGCACGCCGGAGGTGACCGGCGAACGCCGCTTGCCGCCCAGCGCCTTTCGCTACGAGCTGATCCAGCGGGCCCGCGCCGCGAACAAACGCATCGTTCTGCCCGAGGGCGACGAGCCGCGCACCGTGCGTGCCGCCATCCGCTGCGCCCAGAAGGGCATTGCCCGCCCGGTGCTGCTCGCCACGCCGGAGCGGGTGCGGCAGGTTGCCGACGGCCTGGGCCTGACCCTGCCGGACGGTCTGGAGATGATTGACCCCGATACCATCCGCGCGAACTACGTGGCCCCGATGGTGGAACTGCGCAAGCACAAGGGGCTGACTGCCCCACAGGCCGAGGCGCAGCTGGAAGACACCGTGGTTCTGGGAACCATGATGCTCGCGCTGGACGAGGTGGACGGCCTGGTCTCGGGAGCCGTTCACACCACCGCCAACACGGTGCGCCCCGCCATGCAGCTGATCAAGACCGCTCCCGGCGCGGCGCTGATCTCCTCGGTGTTCTTCATGCTGATGCCCGAGCAGGTGCTCGTCTACGGCGACGCTGCGATCAATCCCAATCCCAATGCCGAGGAACTCGCCGACATCGCCATCCAGAGCGCCGACAGCGCCCAGGCCTTCGGCATCACGCCCCGGATTGCCATGCTGTCGTACAGCACCGGCGAGAGCGGCAGCGGCGAGGACGTGGAAAAGGTCCGGGTCGCCACCTCGCTGATCCGCCAGCGCCGCCCGGACCTGATGGTGGACGGCCCCATGCAGTACGACGCCGCCAGCGTCCTGAGCGTGGGCCGGCAGAAGGCCCCCGACAGCCCCGTGGCGGGCCGCGCCACGGTCTTTATCTTCCCCGACCTGAACACCGGCAACACCACCTACAAGGCCGTGCAACGGGCGGCGGGCGTGATCGCTGTGGGACCGATGTTGCAGGGCCTGCGCAAGCCGGTCAATGACCTGTCGCGCGGCGCACTGGTGGACGACATCGTGTACACGATTGCCCTGACGGCCATTCAGGCGGCGCAGGTCGCGGCGCAACACGCCGACGCCTGAGCCCTCTTCGCCGGGTGCCGGGCCGGCGCAGAGCCCTGGAGTTCGGTTTCCGGTCTGTCTTCAGCGGCGGTCGGTGAGCCACAGCAGGGCCGCTCCGGCGAGCACGGCAATCACGTCGGGCGCATAGGCCGCCAGCGCCGCCGGCAACGCGCCGTTCTCGCCCATCACCCGGAACACGCTGCCGGTGGCGTAGTACGCAAAGCTCAGCAGCAGCGCCCACACCAGCCCCAGGTCCCGCCCGCTGCGGAAGGTGAACACCGCCAGACTGACCGCAAAGAACGCCAGCGCCAGGGCCGCAAGCGGTTCGGCAAACTTGCGGTGCAGCGCGGTGAAGTCGGCGGGCGACTGAATGCCCTGCGTGCGGTAGGCCGCGACCCGGGACCACAGCTCGGGCAGCGGCGTGTAGATGGGCTTGAGCTGACCGCCACCCGCGTCCAGGTCCGCCTGCACATCCTGCACCGGCAGGCGGCCACTCTGGAAGGTCAGGACGGTGACCGGGCGGGCGTCCTGGTACGTCACGCGGCGGCCGTCGCGCAGTTCCAGCACGTTGCTGCCGGGCAGCAGCCGGCCGCTGCGGGCGGTGATCACCTCGCGTGGAGGCTGGCCGCCCTGCATGGTCACGATGCGCAGGTCGCGCAGTTCGCCGCCCGGCTCGATGGCCCCCACGCTGATGGCCCGGTCCAGGGCGTCGCGCAGCACCACGCTCTGGCCGTCGGCCCCGGTGCCGTCCAGGCCGATCACCCGCGGATTGTCGAACACGATTTCCTGCTTGACCTTGCGCTCCTGCACCTTGGCACGCGGCACCAGCCCCTCGCCCAGCGCGAAAGCGAGCACGGTCACGCCCAGTCCCAGCGCGAGCACCGGGCGCAGCAGCCGAGTGGCCGGAATCCCGGCGGCCAGAGCGCCCTTGAGTTCCGAGTCCGCACTCAGGCGCGACAGGCCCAGCAGCGCGGCGAACATCAGCGCGATGGGCAGGGCGCGGGCGGTGGCCTCGGGCACGTTCAGGGCGAGGACGCGGGCGACCAGCACCGGATTGGCCCCCTTGGCGAGCAGCGGCGCAATGACCTCCTGCAGGGCGGCCAGCACGAGCAGCACGATCACCGCCGACAGCGCCCCCAGCAGCAGCGGCAGGATCTCAGCCAGCACGTAGCGCTCAAAGCGTTTCATGCCGTCACCGCAGCCGCCAGGCCAGGCCGCCGGCCACGAGCAGGAAGGCCAGATTGGGCAGCCACGCGGCGAGCACGGGGTTCAGTGCTCCTGCCCCGGCCAGCCCCGGCACGGTGGTCCACAGCACATAGAAACTGACGATGAACACGAGGACAGCGGCGAAGGCGGCGGCGCGGTTGCGAATCAGCAGCCCCAGCATTCCGGCGGCCAGCGCGAACACCACCGGCGTGACCGGATCGGCGACGCGGGCAGCCAGCTGAAAGGCGTAGTCGCGCCGTCCCTTGCGGCTCAGGGTATCTCCGGCCAGGGCGGCGCGCAGCTCGGCGTTGCTCACCTGCTGGGCCTGGGGCGGCGGCGGACGCAGCGTATCGTTCTGGGCGATCACCAGGTCTCCGCGCTGCTGCCGGGGGTTCTGGCCGGGGCGGGTGACCCAGGCGTTCGGCAGGGTCCAGGTCTTCTTGCGCGTGTCCCAGGTGCCGTACAGCGCCGTGATGGTCTCGTCGCCGCGCTGGACCATCACGCCCTGCAGGTCGGCGACCCGGCTGCCCGTGTTGTTGGTCACGCGGCCCGCGTAATACAGCGCGCCGGGCGGGGCGTAGGTGTATTTCTCCTGCTGCGGCGGGGGCGGAGCGATGTTGTAGATGTTGTACCAGGCCCGGTCCCAGTTCGCCAGCCCCGCCGGAACCCAGATGCCCGCATTGAAGTACGCCAGCACCGCCACCAGCGCGAAGGGCAGCGCCAGCGGCCACACCAGGCTCAGCGGGCGCACGCCGCTGGCCAGGATGGCCTTGAGCTCGTTGTCGCGCTGCATGCGTGAGAAGGCCAGCAGGATGGCAAACGGCACGGCGAGCACCAGCGTCCGGTTCAGCACCGACGGCATCAGCGACAAAAAGGCCGCCAGCGCCTTGCTCAGCGGCGGGTGGTAGATCAGCAGCTTGCTCACGGTAGAGCTGAGGGCATCCACCATCTGCAGGGTCAGGAACAGCGCCACGCCTCCCCCGTACCAGCGCAAGACCTCACTCAGCACAGCTCGGGTCAGGATGGGCACGGCCGAGATTCTAGCGGTCCCGGATGAGGAAAGGGGGGCGGAGTGCCGTATGGCGGCGGGCCAGGGGCCCGGTGGCCCCCTTTCGCCTGTGCAAAGCAGAGAGACCAGGGACCGCCTCCCCACCGGGGCACGTTCCGCCCCAGGGTGCCCTTACCCCGCCTGCGGCGAGGGGCCGGCCTGCAGCGGGGCCTCCCAGCCCCGGCGCTCGTGGCGGGCAACATGCTCGTGCAGGCGCAGGATGGCCGCGTTGCCGTGGGCGCCGCGCTCCTGAATGGCGCGGGCGGTGGCGGTGTCCAGGTAGGCGAGGCGCAGCAGCTCGGTGCTGTTCAGGCCGTCGCGGGTGGCCTTCACGCCCCGCTCGCGGCGGATGGTGGCGCTGTCCACCCCCAGCACACTGCGGTTGCTGATGCTGCCCAGCTGACCGTACACGTTGCCCTCGCCGCCGTGACGGGCGACCGTGCTCATCAGTTCGCGCCGGGCGTCGGTGCTTTCCAGGCGGGCCGCCAGCCAGCGCCGCGCCTCGGGGTCGGCGTTGCGCTCGGCAATCTGGGCCGACAGGCGCACGTCCCCAGCCAGCGCGCGGGCCAGCAGATCCTGGGCCCGCCGCCGCCAGCGCCGCGCGCCCGGCGTGTCCAGCACAAAGGCCAGCCGCGCGAACTCGGGCAGGCTCAGGGTGGGTTCGGCCCCGGCCCCGAAGTCGCGGGGGGGTGAGGTCAGGTCGTGTTCGGCGGCCAGCGCAGGCCACCCGGCGTCGTCCTTCAGCCCCAGCTGGGCCAGGGCGGAAGGGGCGTGCAAGAAACCGTCGGCGCTGACGGGCAGCCGCACGGTGCCGAATTCCAGGGTCAACGGAGCGTTCTTCATACGTAGAGTATAGCATAAATTATGTTTTCTACGTAATTACTGTTGGAGGTCAGCCGTGCTGGGCTTCTTGAGAAGTGACCTGTAGGACGCCCTCTCTGGTCCGGCACACCCGAAAAAATCCCGCAGTGAACATGGTTGGCGGTTCATCTGTTTGCGGCGTTCCCCGCACCGCTACACTGGGGCCACCCCCACCGCTCCTCTCCCCCACCGGAGGTTCCTGCATGTCCGAGTCCGAACCGGCCCGCCCCACCCCATCCGCCGAACGCTTTCCCGCGCCCCTCAGCGTGACCTCGCGCCTGCATTCCGACCCGGCGCCGGACATCGAGGCGGCCCATGCCGATGCCGACGCCTTCTGGCTGGCGCAGGCGCGGCGCTTCGAGTGGACCCGTGAGCCGTCGGTGGGCTTAAGTGGAGCCGCCCCCGACTTCCAGTGGTTCGCAGACGGCGAGACCAACGTGACCCTCAGCGCCCTGGACCGCCACGCCCGCGGCGAGGCCCGCACCCGCGCGGCGTTCATCTGGCTGTCGGAAACCGGGGAGGAGCAGGTGCTCACCTACGGCATGCTGCACGGGCGCGTCGAGCAGGCCGCCGCCGGCCTGCGCGCACTGGGCGTGGGGGTGGGGGACCGGGTGGTGGTCTACATGCCGCTGACCCCCGAAGGGTGCATTGCCATGCTCGCCTGCGCGCGGCTGGGCGCGGTGCATTCGGTCGTGTACGCGGGCCTGGGCGTGGGAGCGCTGCGCGACCGCATCGTGGACGCGGGCGCGCGGGTCGTGATCACGGCGGACGTGGGGTACCGGCGCGGCAAACTGGTGGACCTGTACTCGGTGGCCGCCGAGGCCATCGCCGAACTTCCGGAGGTCGAACATCTGGTGCTGTGGGAGCGCATCAAGACCTTCTCGCGCGAGCACGACGCCCGGACGGTGGCGTGGGAAAGCCTCTTTGAACACGGCCGCGCCGCCGCGGTGCCGGTGGGCGCGGAACATCCGCTGTTCATCCTGTACACCTCGGGCTCCACCGGCAAACCCAAGGGAGTCATTCATACGCACGGCGGCTACACCGTGGGCACGGCGTACCACTTGGAACAGCTGTTCGATGTACGCGCCGGCGACGTGTTCTTCTGCACCAGCGACATCGGCTGGATCGTGGGCCACAGCTACATCGTGTACGGCCCGCTGAGCGCCGGGGCCACCGTGCTGTTCCGCGAGGGAGCACCGGATTTTCCCGATCCCGGCGTGCTGTGGCGCAGCATCGAGAAATACGGAGTGGACGTGCTGTTCACCGCGCCCACCACGCTGAGGCTGTTCATGAAGCTGGGCGCCGAGGTCCTGAAACCCCACGACCTGAGCCGCCTGCGGGTGATCGCCTGTGCGGGCGAGGCGCTGAACCCCGAGGCGTGGCGCTGGGCACAGGAGCATGTCGGCGGCGGTCTGGGCGAGGGCGCACACGGCCGGGTCATCGACCACTGGTGGCAGACCGAACTGGGCGGTCCCACCCTGGGCACCCATCCACGCTGGCCGGTGCGCCCCGGATTCGCCGGACCTGCGCTGGCCGGGGTCGAGCTGGGCGTGGTCGACGAGGACGGCCATGACGTGCCCGACGGCACCCAGGGCCAGCTGGTCATCCGCCGTCCCTTTCCCTCCATGATGCGCGGCATCCACGGCAATCCGGCCAAATACGCCGAGGTGTGGACCACCAACCCGGCCGGATACCTGTCGGGCGACCTGGCGCTGCGCGATAAGCACGGCTATATCAGCATCCTGGGCCGCGCCGACGATGTGCTGTCGGTGGCCGGGCACCGCATCGGCAGCGCGGACGTGGAAGACGCGCTGGTGTCCCACCCCGCCGTGGCCGAGGCCGCCGTGATCGGAATTCCCGACGAACTCAAGGGCCAGAGCATCGTGGCGCACGTGATTCTGCGGGCCACCCACACCGACAGCCCTGGCCTGCGCGCCAGCATCACCGAACACATCCGGCGCGAACTGGGGCCGATCGCCACGCCGGGCGAGGTCGTGGTGGTGTCCGGCCTGCCCAAGACCCGCAGCGGCAAGATCATGCGCCGGGTATTGCGGGCCCAGGCGCTGGGCGAGGACCCCGGCGACCTCACCACCTTGGAGGGCTGAGGAGCCCCAGGGGTGACGGTCAGAAAGAAGACACCACCCCGAACAGACCGGGCAAGAAAAATCCGCCCTTTCGGGCGGTGATGGACAAAATATAGCGTGTTATGCACGGCCCGTCAAGATATGCGTCCGGATTCCCGCTGCGTCCGTACCGGCATGACGCGCGGGGCACACGTCAGGTCAGCAGCGCGATCTGCTGGGCGCTGGCCTTCACGCGGGCGCGGCCCTTGAGGTACAGGTCATGCACGGCCTGTTTGCCGAAGATGTGGGACAGGCGGGAGCTGGTCAGCTCGATGGTGCGGCTGCCGTCCACCTTCAGGCGCACGACGTTGATGGTACCGGGAACCCACGTACACGATAGTTCTTGCATGGTTGACCTCCGGGAGTAGGAATAAGGGAACCAATCGGCCCACTGACGCCGCCCCCAACGGCGTTCAACGCTGAATTCGCTCTCGTATACGATAAAAACAGTGCCACGCCGCATCAGCGGGGTCGCGAGAGGTCAACTTGAAGCCGGAGGAGCCGGTATGTCTAGCCTAACTGACGGATTTCTGATAATCGAAAGGGAAAGCGCAATTGGACTTGAGCCAGCCATCATGAACGGTGGCCGAAGAACTACGGCTGGGCGCGGGCAGAACCCTGGACGGCTCAGGTTATGCTGAAGTCCATGTTAAATCAGTCTGCTCCACCGCTGCCCGGACCCGACAGCCTGCTTGCCCTGGCGTTTCCCTCTGATCCGCAGATCAGCCCGGACGGACGGCGGGCGGCTTTCGTTCTTGCACGCATCGAGGAGGAAGACCCGCAGAAGGTGGACAGCGGGTTCGCCCGGCCGCGGTACAAGTCTCACATCTGGCTCGCGGAGAACGGTTCGGCGCAGCAGCTGACCCGCGGCGAGGGGCGCGATACCTCGCCGCGCTGGTCCCCGGACGGCACCACCCTGGCCTTTGTGCGCGACGGCAAGCTGCATCTGCTGCCGCTGGGCGGAGGCGAAGCGCAGCGCATCACCGACTTTGCCGGGGCCGTACAGGACCTGCAGTACAGCCCGGACGGACGCTTCCTGACGTTTTTCAGCGCAGGTGACGATGAGGACAAACGTGACGAGCGCGGCGAGGCCCGCATCATCACCCGTCCCCGCTACCGCTTCAACGGCCGCGACTGGCTGCCCGAGCGCTCCGCGCGGCTGTGGCGCTACGACCTTCAGCAGCACGAACTCAGCGAGTGGCTGGCCCCCACGGTGGAGGTCACGGGCTATGCGTGGCAGCCGGATTCGCAGGGCGTGCTGCTGGTGTCCAGCGCCGACGAGCTACGGGCGACCCAGTGGCAGCAGGAGGTCTACCGCCTGGGCTTAAGCGGCATCCCCGAACAGCTCACCCGCTGGAACTCGGCCATCACGGCGGTGATTCCGCACCCGGACGGGCAGCGGTTTGCGTTGGTGGGCCGGCCGGAGGGCAAGGGCAGCCCGGAAAACACCCACCTGTTTCTGGTGGAGCCCGGCGGTTCGTGGCAGCGCCTGGACCGGGACCATGACCATCCGGTCGGCAATCTGGTGGGGGGAGACTGCCACGTGGGAGCGCTGCCGGACAGGCCGGCATGGCTCGACGGCCAGACCCTGCTGTTCTCCAGCACCGTGCGCGGCAGCTGCGGCCTGTTCCGGATCACGCTGGACGGAACCGTGACCGCACACGACCACGATCCGCAGGCCGTGGTTCCCTCCTTCACGGCGCGCGGCGGCGGCGTGGCGCTGATCCGGGAGCGGGCCGACCGCTTTCCCGAGGTGGAGCTGAACGGCACGACGGTGACCGACCTGCATGCCCGGCTTCCCTTTGTGGCCCGCACGCCCGGGCGCGGGACCTTCCACAACGAGCTGGGCGCGGGAGAGGGCTGGGTGCTGCTGCCCGACGGTGACGGCCGCGTGCCCGCCGTGCTCAGCATTCACGGCGGCCCGCACACCGATTACGGCCACGCCTTCATGCACGAGTTTCAGCTGTTCGCGGCGCGCGGCTATGGCGTGTGCTACAGCAACCCCCGCGGCAGCGCCGGCTACGGGCAGGCCTGGGTGGACGACATCCACGGCCGCTGGGGTGATCCCGACATGGCCGACCTGCTGAACTTCTTCGACCGCTGTCTGGAGGCCCATCCACGGCTGGATGGTGAACGCAGCGCGATCATGGGCGGCAGCTACGGCGGCTACATGACCAACTGGATCACCGGCCACACCGCGCGGTTCGGGGCGGCCATCACTGACCGGTCCATCTGCAACCTGCTGTCGTTCGGGGGGACCTCGGACATCGGGCTGCGGTTCTGGGACGATGAGCTGGGCCTGAACTTCCACCGCAGCGCCGACACCCTGAAGCTGTGGGAGCTGAGTCCCCTCAAGCACGTCGAGAACGTGCAGACGCCCACCCTGATCGTGCACAGCGTCCTCGACCACCGCTGCCCCATCGAGCAGGCCGAGCAGTGGTACGCCGCCCTGACCCTGCACGGCGTTCCCACACGCTTCGTGCGCTTTCCCGGCGAGGACCACGAACTGTCGCGGGCCGGCCGCCCGGACCGCCGGCTGGTGCGGCTGCAGGAGTATCTGGCCTGGCTGGAGCAGTGGCTGAAGGTGTCTGCGCCTGAAGCGAAGGTAGAGGCGCTGCGCTAGACTCCGGGCCATGCGCAGCGCGTATCTCACGGCCGCCCGCTCCCTGCAACTGGGGCGCGGGTGGGCCGTGGAGGGAGACCAGCCCAGAGCGCTGGAGGCCTACTCCGACGCCCTGAGCCTGCTGCGTACCCTGCCGCCGGAACGCACCCGCGATGTGCTGCTCGCGCACACCCACCTGGCCTTCTACCAGACGCTGGCGCTGGTGGACAGTCCCGGGGGCCAGACCCACCTGCACCTGGGCGTCAGCTATGCCCGCAGCACCCGCGACCCGCTGGCCCGCGCCATTGCCGAGGAGTGCCTGAGCGGCCTGGACGTGGTGATGTAGCACCCGGGTGGCACACCGCCGGCCACATCAATGAGCGCCGCCCGACCGATGGGGTCTGGGCGGCGCTCCGTATGTTGCAGGCTTACTGGCCGGGCAGCTGCAGCTGAACGACCGTCTTGTCATCCTGGCGGTTGTGGACACACTGCATGGGCAGCTGCCCCAGCGCGCGGGTCTTGCCGCCGCTCTGCACCGAGATGGTCGCGGGCGCGCTCAGGGTCCAGCCGCCGCCCTCAATCGTCTCGGTGGCGCGGATGATCTGGGCCGGTTCGGCCTCCAGGGTCACTTCCAGCCGGTCTCCTGCCTTGAGGGGACTGCCGCCCTGCTCGACCAGGGTCTTGAGCGGAATGGCCTGCCCGGCGGCGGCGACGGTCAGCTCCTCGGTGTCCTCCAGCTGTTCGCGGCAGTGCTCGATGAAACGGTACTTGCTGACGCCGTTGGCCTCACGATCACTGTAGATCGGATTGCTGCGCACGGCGACGGCAGTCACGAAACCCAGCAGTGCCAGAGACAGCACGACGGCGACCCACAGCAGCGTGCGGCCCACGCCGCCGTGACGGGAAGAGGAGGTCAGTTCGCTCATATCGCCCACAGCATAGCGCCACCATCTGCCGGCGACCGTATGCGCGCCTTAGGAGTCCGGCCACCAGCGGCGCCGCTCCAGCACCACCCCCGCCTCGCCCGTTCGTTTCAGGCCTCCAGCCACGGTCTCGCCGGTCTGGGGATGCCTGAGTTCGGGGTTCAGGTCGGCCAGCGGAGCAAGCACAAAGGCCCGCTCCCAGGCGCGCGGATGCGGCAGGGTCAGGAGGGGGCCCGCCTGCACCAGCCCGTCATACACGATCAGATCCAGGTCGAGCAGGCGGGCCGCCCAGCGTTCCCGGCGTTCCCGGCCGGCGCGGGCCTCCAGTTCGTGCAGGGCGTTCAACAGGGCGTGGGGAGCCAGGGCAGTGTTCAGGTGGAGCGCCGCATTCAGGTAGTCCGGTTGCCCGGCGGGTCCGCCGACCGGCGCGGTGCGGTACAGTCCGGAGACGCCGCGCAGTTCGCCGTGCTGCGCCACCGCCTGCACGGCCCAGCGCAGCGTGTCGTGCGGGTGACCCAGGTTGGCGCCCAGGGCGATGTAGGCGTCGCTCAAGCGGGCCGGTCCGGGAGGGTCTGTTCCAGCGTCAGTTCGGCGTACACGTCGCGGAACACGCCGGGCAACGGAGCAAAGGGCTTGTGAACCCGCACGGTCACCCGGGCCAGGCGGGGCTGATCGCGCAGAATACGCCGGGCCACCCGGTCGGTCAGTACCTCGATCAGCTGGTGGCGCTGCCCCGTCACCTCCTCCTGAATCACGCTGTATACGGCGGCGTAGTTCACGGCGGCGCTGAGGTCGTCGGGCAGGCCGGCAAAGTCATAATGCAGTTCCGCGTCCACCACAAAGCGTGCGCCCAGCACCGCCTCAGTATCGTAGACCCCGTGCCGGGCATGAAATTCCAGTCCCTCAAGCACCACCCGGCTCATGGAGGTCCCGCTCATCTCGGTCCTGCACCGCGGCCTGAAGCGGCAGAGTGCGGAGCCAGGGCGTGGACACAGGGGGCAGTCCGGATCATGGCCGCCAGTCTAGCCCGTTCGTTCCTCGCCATCCGTCCCGGCCAGCGCAGCCTGCACGCGCAGCGCCTGCACGTGGGCCACCGCCGCATGCGCGCGGACCAGCGCCGCCCCTGAGCGGGCCGCGTGAAGGTGCAGCGCCAGTGTGCCGGGGTCACGGTCGGCCGCCTCCGGCACTCCAGCCAAGAAATCGATCAGCCGTTTGCGGCTGGCCCCGACCAGAACGCCGTCCGGGCCGTCGGTCAGCGTGGGCAGCGCCCGCAACAGGGCCAGGTTGTGCTCCAGCGTCTTGCCAAAGCCGATGCCCGGATCAAGCAGCACGCCCGGCAGCCCCGCCGCCCGCGCCTCGTCGGCCCGGGTCCGCAAAAACGCATGGACCTCGGCCACCACGTCGGCGTACTCGGGCCGCCGCTGCATGGTCCGCGGCTCGCCCTGCATGTGCATCGCGCAGGCGGGAGCCTGGGCCCCGGCACACACCCGCAGCATCTCGGGGTCGCGCAGGCCACCCACGTCATTGATCAGGTGGGCTCCGGCCCGCAACGCCTCGTGGGCCACCTCGGGTTTCAGGGTGTCCACGCTCAGGGGCATCTCGGCGGCCAGGGCCCGGATCACCGGCAGAACGCGGTCCAGTTCCACCTCTGCCGGGACCGGTTCTGCACCGGGGCGGGTGCTCTCGCCGCCCACATCAATCAGCAGCGCCCCCGCGTGGCGCATGGCCCGCGCCGAGGCGAGTGCAGCGTTCAGCGCCGTGTGACGTCCTCCGTCACTGAAGCTGTCCGGGGTCACGTTCAGGATGCCCATGACCGCCGTTCCCTGCCAGCTCAGGCGCCACCCGGCCCGGTGACGTTCGGCTCCCGGCACGGGAAATCCAAAATGCAGGTGATGGGCGCGCGTCATGCCGGGTCCTTTGCGGGACGGGTCTGCAGAGCAAAGCTGACAAGCACCCGACGCCGCTCGGGAAAAGCGTCTACGTAGGCGGGCATGCGCCGCCCGGAGCGAAAGGGGATGTAACTCGCCTGGGCCAGAGGAATCTGGGTATCCAGCGCCACCGCCACCGGGTGATTCTCGGGGATGGGGGTGCCGGGCCGCAGACTGTACTTTGCTCCCGGAGCCGCGCCACTGACCCGCACCGTCAGTGCCCGGCCCGCCGGGCGGCCCTCGTCGTCTCCGGGCGTTTCCTCGTCCAGCCGCGTCACGGCGCACACGGCGTAGATCACCGGGGCTTCGGTGCGCCCGGCCAGCGCGTACAGGGCGGTACTTGCACTGACCTCGGCGCGGCGGATCAGTTCGGCAAGCGCCCGCCCGCTGGGACCAAAGCGGGCGAGCAATTCGGTGATCAGGGCGTCGGGCATCAGAATGGCCGCTGCGCCCACGTTGCACAGCGTCTCGATGGCTCCCTCCAGCCGCTCTCCCTCGAACAGATCGTGCAGGTCGCTGAGCAGATCATCGTCCTGCAGCAACAGCGCGTGGCTGATCTCGTGGGCCAGGGTAAACCGCTGCCGTTCCGGACGAACCTGGCTGTTGATCAGGATGACGCGGTGCTCGGGATCGTAGGCCCCGTCGCGCTCTCCCATTGGCATGAAGTTCAGGGTCACGCCGTCCAGCCCCGCCATCAGGCTGTGGGTGTCCAGCCCAGGCAGTGTCTGGGCATAGCGGGCGGCCAGCTCATGCATCCGCGCCCGTGCGGGGGCCAGCGGGCCCGGAGGGTCATGAGAGGCCGCGTCGGTCACCCGGGTAGCTTATACGCCCGGCGGCAGCGCCACAATTGGAAAAGCCTGGAGGGACGGCTCCGGCACCTGAACGTCTCTCCCACTCCCGGCGTTCAGCCGCGTGCTTTCAGAGACCCGACCAGTGCCACGTACTCTTCCTGGGCCTCGCTGGACGGCTTGCCCTGCAGGTCGGCCCAGGCGTCGTACTTGGCTCTGCCCACGAAATCAAAGCCTCCCGGACGTGTTCCGGTAACGTCTCCCTGGGTGCCCTGCTTGTACAGGGCATACAGCTTGAGCAGGGTGGCGTTGTCCGGCTTGCTGGGCAGGGTCTGGGCATCGGCCTGGGCCGTTTCAAAGGCAGTCATGGACGGAGTGTAGCGGTTGTCCGGACCGGAGAAACACTTCCAGACAGCAAGAAGCACCCCCCACCATAGAGGTGGGGGGTGCTGAACAGACATAACAGAACTCCGGTGAGGGAGGTG
>NZ_BMOM01000029.1 GCF_014647075.1 Deinococcus aerophilus
CGGTGGCATTTTCGGTTGTCACAAACAGAAAGTGTCCCCTACCGGGGACGCTTTCTCATACTTTGTGTCAGGCCGTCAGCCCATTCACCTCAAATGCGCAACGGATCTTCATTCCTTTCTGATGAACTGCTCACGCGCAGCCTGCTTTTGCCCGGTCAACCTGTCTGTCATCACGCCTCAGCTGTTTAACGTTCTGCAACCATTTTAACGTTGTGAGTTTAGTGGAGTGGGTTGGGCTTGCCAATTTTCTCGGGAATTATTCATTTTTTTTAACGTACTCCACGGAGACATTAAAATCTACTATGAAGTTAATTCAAAAATTAGCACCATTTCATTATATAGCCACGAAGTATTGTTGACAGACACATGGGAAGCTCATACATTATAGACGTTCCGAGCAGACAGAGATAAAGAAACCCACACCAGGACATGGTGCAGGCGTCCTTACATCTTGCGCGGGCGGTTTCCAGGGAGGCTCATTATGAAAAAAGCACTGATGATTGCGGCGATGTTTTCGATGACGATGGCGAACGCGCAGGGTGTGCAGGGTGGACGGAGCGCCGGCTCAGTGAACACGGCCCTGAACTTCTACATGAAGGTGGTCCCGGGCTGTGCCGTAAACTTGGCCGGCAGCTACGACAGCGCCAAGGGAGCAACCTACAACGGTACGGACACCGCTCCAGAAACCGTGTCCGTCAACACGCTCTCTGGCGGTCAACCCAACTTCCGCTGCCAGACCGGTACCAAGGTCACGATCACGGCTTCTGCCCTCTACGGCGTGGGAAACACTTTCAAGGTCATCAAAGACAGTGACAGCGATACCGCCCCCACCATTCTGAACGGCATCATGTCGCTGGCCCGCGAAGGCTTTACCCTGACGCAAGGCAAGACTACCAACAACGACGACAAGACTCTGGAAGGCAAATTCGAGGTGTTGTTCGCACCCGGTAATGTGCCCGGGGGCAACGGGGATATCTACGGCATCGTGGCTGCGTTCACGCCGAATAAGGGGCAGTTCGAACCCCAGACCGGCGACTATCAAGGCACGCTGAACATCATGGTTAATTACTGAGTATGTGGCTCGGATGGGTGCCCCGGCGGGAATTCCGGAGCACCCATCCAATTTTCCGAAACTTGTCCAACCTGAAGTGGTGCCCGGAGGTGACTGTGTTCCGTATTCCTGCTCTCCTTGCATGTGTATTGCTTTCCGGCGCCGGAGCGCGGTGCGTGATTACCCAGGCGCAACTGGAAATGCCCGAGTACAGTGCGCTGCGTGCGAGTACCGGTATGCTCGCCGTGCGTATTGAGTGTGATGTGTCTTCTGAACCCGTCCGTTTGCAGCTGGAGGGGGCTGGTCTGAGCGCCACGCTGGACCAGCAATTGCAGCTCACCGTGTACAACACCTCGTCGGGCCGTCCGCCGACCCAGGTTCAGGTGCCCTTGATCCTCACGATGGGACAGGGCCTTGCGCTGCTTACCGGCCTCACCGTCAATGGCTCTCAGACCCTGCGTTTTCCACTCACGGCCCAGGCGGGTCAATGGGTTCCGGTGGGGACCTATGGTCTGCCGCTGACCCTTTCCCTTCGACCACTCCTGCCCTGAGGGCAGTCTTGAATGCCGCCCCAATTTCTTGCGTCTGGCCGCCCTAGCATAGTCCTGACCCGAACCACCGTCCCTCTCTAAGGAGAACACTGTGCCGCGTTGTCTGCCAAATCCCCTTCGTTTGACCCGGTGTGCGGTTGCCATGCTGGCGCTGTTCGCTGCCACGCTGCTGTCCGCGCAGGCCCAGACCTTCGGATTTACTCCCACCTTGCTGGAAATTGATGCGTCCCGCAATCTGGTGACCGAGACGACCATGATCAATGGCACCACCACTGCCGCACGGTTCAACGTGGTGGCGGTGTTGTGGCACATCGTGAACGGCAAGGAAGTCCTGGACGAGACCCGTGACCTGATCGTGAATCCGGCAACCTTTACCGTTAAGCCCGGCGGCTCGCAATTGATCCGCATCGGGGTCCGTAAGAAGCCCGGTAACACAGAGCTGACCTACCGGATCCTGGTGCAACAGGTCCCGATTGAGGGAATCGAGCTTCCCAAAATTGGCGCGGGCAACCTGGGCAAGGACAGCAAAGCGGGCATGAGCGTCGCGCTGACCTTCTCGTTACCGGTCTATGTCACGCCTGCAAGCGCCCAGCCGAAACTCGCGTTCACGGCGACCCCGCAGGGCAAGGACGTTACGCTGGTCCTGCAGAATGCGGGCAACCGCCGTACCATCATGCGCAAGGTCAAGTTCACGAGGGGCGCGGTTACCCAGACCACCGAGGTTCTGCCCCTGCTGGCGGGCAGCACCATCACCCTGACCTTGCCCGAACTGGGCGAGCAGGCTGGTCCCCTGAAGCTGAAGTACGAGGCCGAGGATGGGCAGATCCTTGAACAGATTGTCTCGCTTCCGTAAGCCCGTGACGGGCCGGCTGGTGCGGCGCTGGCCGCTGCGCGCCCTGACGGCGGCCCTGGGGGCGGCGGGGCTGGCGGGGGCGGCGGGTTGCGCCTCGCCCGAAGAGCTGCTCGACGTGCGTGTGGGGCAGTCTTCACGCGGCAGCGTGGTGGTACGGATCGAGCGCAACGAGGACCGCGTCTCTGACCTGCTGCTGCCGCCAGATGTGCTGCGCACGGGCGAACAGGTATACGTGGCGGGGCGGGTGGACTGTGACGGTGTGGCCTTCGTGCGTCTGCTTCCGGAGTTGCGGGTGACATACCGAACTGAAACGCAGGAATTGAGGATCACGCCGGTGCTGGCCCGCTTGGGAGAGCGCCGGATTGATGTCGGCCAGATGCTGACGCCCCCGGTCTACCCGGTGGTACCGGCCTTCGGACTGGATTTCGGCGTACAGGGAGCCGTGTCCTACGATCTGCGCGGTGAGCGGGCCGCGGGTACCCCGGCAACAACGCTGGGCAACGTCGGGGCCTACGTTGGCGTGGGTGGGGCGCGGGGCGGCCTGACCGGGTATGTGGGTGCGCTGTACGGCCGGCGTCCAGGCTCCGACGCCAAGGTTCAGGTCCGGGCCACGGCCCAGTATGCCTTTTCCCCATCAGTGGCCATCTACGTTGCCTATCACGCCATTCCTGGGGTTGCCCAACCCGGCTTTTCGACCTCCAGCTTCAGCGGCGTCACGGCCGCCTACCGCCAGCAGGTGCCTGCCGTTGCGTCGCCCATTTCAGTGCAGCTGGAAAATCCCTCGGTGGTCAGCGTGCTTGTCAATGGGCAGCTGCTTGGCAGCGTGGAAGCCCCTGCCGGCGAGATCACGCTCCTGAATGTACCGCTGCCCCGACAGGCCAACAACACGGTTGCGCTCCTGATAGAGGATGAAAACGGCCTGACCCAGCGGACCTTCAATGGCGTGTCGCCGTCGGAGGCGAGTCTGACGGGGGGATTGTTCGCCAGCGCCAGCGTGGGATACGACGACCAGTCGGTCGGTTCCGGCTGGAGCGCGGCGGCGACGGCTGCCTACACGTTTCGTCCCCAGCTGGGCGTGGAGGCGCAGGCCAGCGTATCCGGCAACGGAGCTCTGAGCGCGGCGGCACAGGTGCGTTACCTGGGAGCTCCGCTCTCCGGGGGCCTGGGGATTCAGGTCAGCCGCCCGGCCACAGCCGCAGACATGGCCACGTCACCGCTGAGCACACGCGTCAACGGGTCGCTGGCTTACCGTCAGGGACCGTTGAGCGTCAATGGCTCGGTGGCGGTACCGATCAATGAGCTGTCCAGCAGCACGCTGAACCTGAGCGCCGCCTATAGCGCTGCTCCGTGGTATTTCTCGGCGGCGGCCGCGACCGGGTTGACCGCTCAATCCTGGCAGGTGGACGGCAGCGTCACCCGGATTCTCAACGAGCGCAGCGCGGTAGGCCTTACCGCCTCGGTTCGCCCGGGCGGCTGGCAGGCGGCGCTGCGCGGCAACTATGTCTTTACGCCCAAGCTTCAGGGCAGCGCCAGCATCGGTCTGGGGTCTGGCGGAACCGTGCCCAGCACAACGTTAAGCTATCGTCCTGACCCCACCCAACTCGTCGGGCTCAGTGCGGACCTCAACGAGATCGGCGTGACGTACAGCCTCAGCCGGGGCGTTGATGCCAGTGCGTCGGCCACCACCCGTGGAGCCACCGCTCAGATCACCGGGGCGGTGGCCTATCTGGATGGCCGGCTGCTGCTGTCATCGGGCCTGGCCCAGCGCGGCATCCTGGTCCGTACGGGTGTACCCAATCTGCCCCTGCTGGTAGACGGTCTGGGTGGCGTGGTCACCAACCAGCGTGGTGACGCTCTGATTACCCAGGCTGCACCTACCCAGACGGTGTCGATTCGTGTCAACCCACGGGAGCTACCCCTGGGAGTGAGTCTCCAGAGCGTCGAGACCACGGTACAGCCCGCCGCCACGGGGCTCACCGTCGTGGACTGGCACGACAACTTCAGGATCTCGACGTTTGTGCAGTTTCGTTGGCAGGCAGGCGAGGTGGCAGCCAACGCCGATGTATACCTGGATGGCGAGAAAATTCTCCTTGATGACGAGGGGTATGGTCTGGTGTCCCAGGCGGCAGTGACCCGAACGGGCGAACTGCGTGATCCAGTAGGTTCCCGACGCTGCACCGTCGTCCTGGCCTCCACGGTGAAGGAAGCGACCTGCTTTGTGGTCCCGGGCTCCCCCTGACGGTGTCTGCTCAGGTAGTCATCGTATAGGGGAAACGGCGCCGTTCTCAGGCGGCCCATGACACCCATTTACAGCCAGGGCCTCATTCCGGGGCAGTGAGTACTAAAAAGAGTACTAAAAACAAAAAAAGCCCGTCTGTGACGGACTTTCCTGGTGGTGGAGCCAAGCGGGATCGAACCGCTGACCTCGTCATTGCGAACGACGCGCTCTCCCAGCTGAGCTATGGCCCCACGCATGCGCCCAGTCCAGCTCAGGCGAAAAGGACTGTAGCACGCACCCTGCGGGCGTGCAAGGCCGCGCGCAGGCCCCGGGATGTCCCGGCTTGTGGACCGCCCCACTGCGCTGCGGCGGCGAAGTGCTTACACTCCTGAAGCATGAGTGCGCCCACGACGCTGACCCCCGCTGCCACCGAGCAGGCCGACCGTTACACCTACAAATTCGGCCAGGAAGGCATCACCTTCGATGACGTGCTGCTGCAGCCGCGCCATTCCACCGTGCTGCCGCATGAGGTGAATGTAGAGACGCAGCTGACCCGCCGCGTGCGCCTGAACATCCCCTTTGTCAGTGCGGCCATGGACACCGTGACCGAGACCGGCATGGCGGTGACCATGGCCCGCGAGGGCGGCCTGGGCGTGATTCACAAGAACATGGCCATTGACGCCCAGGCCGAGATGGTGCGCAAGGTCAAGCGGAGCGAGAGTGGCATGATCGTTGATCCCATCACCCTGCCGCCCCACGCCACCGTCGGCGAGGCCGAGCGCATGATGGGGGAATACCGCATCAGCGGCGTGCCCATCACCGATCCTGCCGGCCGCCTGCAGGGCATCATTACCAACCGGGACATGCGCTTTATTGACGATCCCGCCACGCCCATCGCCGACGTGATGACCCGCGAGGGCCTGATCACCGTGCCGGTGGGGACCACGCTGGAGCAGGCGCAGGAGATCTTCAAACGTCACCGCATCGAGAAGCTGCTCGTCGTGGATGAGGGGGGGCTGCTGCGCGGCCTGATCACCATCAAGGACCTGACCAAGCGGGTGAAATACCCGCGCGCCGCCAAGGACGCGCTGGGCCGGCTGCGGGTCGCGGCGGCCATCGGGGTCGGCGCCGACCTGATGGACCGCGCCGGGGCCCTGCTCGATGCGGGCGTTGATGTGCTGGTTCTGGACAGCGCCCACGGACACAGCCAGGGCATCCTGAACGCGCTGACGCGGGTCAAGGAACACCTTGACGTGGACGTGATTGCCGGAAACGTGGCGACGCGGACCGGGGCAAGAGACCTGATCCTGGCCGGGGCAGACGCCGTGAAGGTGGGCATCGGGCCAGGGTCCATCTGCACCACCCGCGTGGTGACCGGGGTGGGCGTGCCGCAGATCACCGCCATCTTCGAGGCCTCGGCGGCGGCCATGGAGGCGGGCATTCCGGTGATCGCCGACGGCGGCATCAAGCAGACCGGCGACGTGCCCAAGGCGATCGCCGCCGGCGCGGGCGCGGTCATGATGGGCAGTATGCTCGCCGGCACCGATGAGGCTCCCGGCGAGAGCATCCTGCGCGATGGGCGGCGCTACAAGAGTTACCGCGGCATGGGCTCTCTGGGCGCGATGGATCAGGGGTCCAGCGACCGCTACTTCCAGAGTGGCAGCCGCAAGTTTGTCCCCGAGGGCATCGAGGGCATCATCGCCTACCGCGGCACGGCGGGCGAGGTGATCTATCAGTTCGTGGGCGGCCTGCGCAGTTCCATGGGCTACTGCGGTGCCCCTGACCTGCAGACCCTGCGCGACAGCGCCCAGTTCGTGCGGATCACCGGGGCCAGCCTGATCGAGAGCCACCCACACGGCGTCACCATCACCAAGGAAGCGCCGAACTATGGCGGGCGCTGAACTCAGCTCCACGGCTTTACGCCGCGCTCATGCAGTGCATTCCTGCTGACATCCCCCGGTCAGGTCGGGGGCGTAGGCTGGAGACATGAAACGACTCCTGAGCGCCCCGCGCGAACCGGTCAACGCCCTGACCCACTGGGCCGGCGTGGCGGCGGCGCTCGTGACGCTGGGGCCACTGCTGTGGTGGGCCCATGGGCGTGGACTGGAACTGTGGCCCTTCGTGGTGTTCGGCGTCAGCATGGTCGCGCTGTACGCCGCGAGTGCGAGCTACCACTCGTTCCGAGCCAGCGAACGCGGACTGCTGTGGCTGCGTAAGCTCGACCACGCAGGCATCTTCCTGCTGATCGCCGGCAGCTACACCCCCATCGCATATTTCGGGCTGCATGGCGTGTGGCGCGACACCGTGCTGTGGGTGGTGTGGGGCATCGCCCTGACCGGCATCGTGCTCAAACTGGTCACCATGCGGCTGCCGCGCTGGGTCAGCACGCTGTTGTACGTGGGCCTGGGCTGGCTGGCAGTCCTCTTCTTGCCGCAATTGGTCCAGACCCTGCCCCCCGCCTCGATCTTCTGGCTGGCGGCGGGCGGCGTGCTGTACACCCTGGGGGCGGTGGTCTACGGCACCCGGTTGCAACTGCGGCAGGACGGCCCCTGGCGGCTGTGGGGCTTCCATGAGGTCTGGCATCTGTTCGTGCTGGGCGGCACGGGCGCGCACATTGCGATGATGTTCAACCTGCGCTGAGGGCTGCCGGAGACACACAGCCACACGGAAAAGGCGGTCGGGCTCTTGCGCCGACCGCCTTTTCCGTGTGTGGCTGAGGAACGCTTCGTTACACCCCCACCACGTTCAGCACCCAGCCCTGCACCGCCTGGATAATGCTGCCGATGGGACCGCGGGCCAGGAAGATAAAGGCCATCACGATCAGGAAGCTGAAGGGCTGGGCCTCGAACTGGGCCAGCGCCCGGCCCATGGGCGGCACCAGCGCTCCAAGGATGCGGCTGCCGTCCAGCAGGGGAATGGGAATCAGGTTGAAGACCGCCAGAATCACGTTGATGCTCATCACGGTCAACAGGATGGTCAGGGTGATGGTGGTGGGGGGAAACACCTTGAGCAGTGCGGCGCACAGCACGGCGATGAGCAGGTTGCTGATGGGTCCGGCGGCGGCGACCCACAGGGTTCCCCAGCGGCCGAGGTTGTTGGGGTTGACCGGCACCGGCTTGGCAAAACCGAATCCGGCGATCAGCAGCAGCAGGGTGCCGAAGGGGTCCAAGTGGGCGATGGGGTTGAGGGTCACGCGTCCGTAGCGCCGGGGAGTCGGGTCACCCAGGCGGTCTGCCGTGTAGGCGTGCGCGAATTCGTGAACGGCGAGCGAGAGCACCAGCGCCAGCGCAATGATGATGAACGCGGTGGGATTGCTGGTCAGCAGACTGATAAGGCCCATATGGGGGGCATTCTACGGGCCGCCGCGCGCGCCGTCCGGCTGATGGCTTGCTTTGAGGTAGGCCCGCAGCGCCGCCCGTTCCTCCTCCGGGCTGCCCACCCTGCCGGCCCGCCGCAATCCGGCGAGATGGGCCAGCGCCTCGCCCACCGCGCGCCCGGGCAGCACGCCCAGCGCGAGCACGTCGCGCCCGGTCAGCGGCACCGCAGCGTCCGGGCGCAGCACGCCGCGCAGCAGCCGCTCGGGGGTGTCTTCCGGAAAGTAGGTGTCCGAGAGGGCGCGGGCGAGCAGCGCGCCGGGGCGGTCTCCCAGGCTCAGCCGCCCGGCCAGCGCGGTCGGGTCCGGGGCGGCGTGCAGGGCGGCGGCGGCGTACAGGGCAGGAGCGAGCGGATGGTCCGCCCGTTGCAACCGGTCAAGCGCCTCAAGCGTTTCCAGTCCGGGCAGCAGGGTGCCCGCCCCCCACCCGGCGAGCACCCGCGCCGCCGCGCCGGGCCTGGGTTCGGAGAACAGCAGCCGCAGTTCGGCCCACAGCCGGGGGGTCCGGTCGGCCAGCTCCAGCGCGTCGGGCACCTGACGCAACAGTTCCGGGCTGGCCGTCAGCCCCAGCCGGGCCGCCAGCCGCGCCGCCCGTACCAAACGGCTGGCGTCCTCACGCAGCGAGGCCGGGTGCAGGGGGCGCAGCGTCCGCGCCTTCAGGTCGTCCTGCCCCCCCACCTCGTCCAGCAGGCACACGGGCCCCTGCGGCCCGATCAGCAGCGCCAAGGCATTCACCGTGAAGTCCCGCCGCCGCAGGTCCTCCTCCAGCGTGCCGGGGTGGGGCCGGGGGTTCTCGCCGGGCACCGGGTAGCTTTCGCGCCGGGCACGGACCAGATCGGCGGTGCGGCCGTCTGGCAGGGTCACGGTGGCGTTGTGAAAGGCCGGGTGAAACACGGTGGGCAGACCGCTGGCGCGGGCCAGCGCTTCTACACCTGCTCCTTCCACCACCACGTCCAGATCCAGCGGGGTGTGGCCCAGCAGCGCGTCCCGCACCGCGCCGCCCACCAGCGCGAGCCGGGCCTGCGGGCCTGCCTGGCGGGCCAGGCCGGTTAGCCAGGTGCGGTCATGGTCTTGGAGCTGTGCCCAGGCGTGGGTGGCGGGGTCAGGGGTCATGGCGGGTCGGGTGGGCGCGGCCGGTCCAGCACAGGGCGTCCAGGAGCACTTTACTGAAAGGCGGCTGCATCCAGGGTGACCTTGACCTCCCGCTCCTGGCCGTCGCGCATCACAGTGAGGGTCACGGTCTCGCCCTCCTGCTTGCCGATCAGGATCGCCTGCAGGTCCTCCAGAGCGTCGACCGGCTCACCGTCGGCGGCCGTGATGACGTCACCGCCCAGGCTGATCGCTCCGCCCCGGAACTGCTGCTGTCGGGTGCCTCCCTGCAACCCGGCGCGGGCGGCGGGAGTGCCCGGCTGAACCTGCCCAATGATCAGGCCCTGCTCGGGCAGGTTCAGCTGCTGTTTGCCCTGCGAGGTCAGGGCGCCCAGGCCCACCGCCAGCGGCGTCTGCGGTCCCTGCACGAGCAGACCGGCCGTGATGCCGATGCGCGGCGGGTTCACGATGCCGCCCTTGGCCGCCTGCAGCCGGGGCAGCAGGTTCTTGGCCGCGTTGATGGGAATGGCGAAGCCCACGCCCGCGCTCTGGCCCACCCCGGTCGCTTGGCCGCTGGGCGAGAGAATCTGGGTATTGATGCCGATCACCTCACCAGAGCTGTTGAGCAGCGGGCCGCCCGAGTTGCCCGGGTTGATGGCCGCGTCGGTCTGGATGGCCTTCTGGGTGATGCCCTCGCCGCCGATTCCCCCCGAAAACCCGATGGGAATCTGGCGGGAAGTGCTGCTCACGATGCCCTCGGAGACACTGAAATCCAGCCCGAAGGGCGCGCCCATGGCAATGGCCTTCTGGCCCACCTTGAGGCTGGAACTGTCGCCCAGCGGAATCGGGCGGATCAGGGCTGGGTCCAGCCCTTCGGGGCGGATCAGCGCGAGGTCGTACTGCGGCGCGAGGCCGATGACCGTGGCGTCCACGGTGTCTTTCTGGTTCATCACCCGGATGCGGATGCGGCTGGCGCTGCCCGAGCCGTCGCTTCCGGCGACCACGTGGTAGTTGGTCAGAATGTCCCCGGCGTCGTTCACGAAAAAGCCGCTGCCCACTCCCTGCTGCACCTGCGAGCCGCCCTGCCCGCCGTACATCATGGCGAGGGGGTCCTGCGTGACCTCCTGCTCGGTGCTGATGAACACCAGTCCCGGTTCGTAGCGGTTCACCACCTCGATGGTGTTCTGCTCGCTTTGCAGCCGTGCGCCCGCTTCCAGCCCGACCGGGTCGGACGCCGCCGCGCCGGAGGACGACTCAGCCGGGGCAGGGGCTGTGTCGGTCGGGGTGGTTCCGTCCGTGGTGGGCGGGGTCGGGGTCGTCTGCACCGTTTCGCCTGGAGCCGTGCCGGCGGGACTGCCCCCCAGCGTGTCCGTGCGGCATCCCGAGAGGCCTGCCGCCAGGCTGATCAGCACAAGTGTGGTGGCCATTCCGGTGGTTTTCATCCCCGCAGTATCGCGAATGCGGCGCATATGCGCATAAGAACGGGTGTGTTGTGGGCTTCACGCATGCTCCGCCTGTACGGATTGAGCTGGGGAAATCACGCGCCCGACACATACCATGGAGCCGCCTCCCAGCACAGCCGGGACCAGAAAACAGCCCAGGATGGCCGGAGAATCCTGTGAAATCGGTATACTTATCTATGGAATACATCCTCGTAAAGATTGGTGACCAGGATGAAACGGATCCGGGCTCCGGCACGGTCATCGCTTCCGAATGCCCAACGCTTCCGAATGCCCAACGCTTGAAGTCGGGATGATCGTGAGGATTGCGCTGCACGGCATGTCATCCGATCAGCGCCAGCAGTATCAGATTTTTGACGATCGGGCGGGTCTGCAGTACCTCGCAGAGCGGGGCACGGGTGAGGGGAGAGGCGATGGTGTCTACCAGTACATGGTGCGTCCGCTGAATCCTTGATGGGGATAGGTCTGGAACTGGCGGCCAGCCTTCCGGCCCCTCGCCGTTCGTCTCGAACGCTGTGTACGGCGCTTGCTGGTCCTGGCGTACCGGGCCGGCGCAGCGGTCGTCTGACCTGTCGTTCTGTCGGCTGGGTCAGGTCCTGCAACGTCTGAAACAACACGGCCAGGCAGCTTGATCTGCCGTTCCGCCGCCCCGACCCGTTCCGCCTTCGGTCCCCCCCTCGATGGGAATGGCCTGCACCGCACTGGAATGCGCCACCGACAGCAGGGCCTTCTCAAAGTCAATGGCAGCGTGGTCCTGCGCCATGTTGTCCAGAAGTTCCATCAAGTCCACCGGCTGAACGGGCAGATGTGGCCCTGAAAGCGGGTGGAGTGGGTTTGCGTGGCGGCCTGCCTCAGTGTGCCATGCCGCTTTCTGTTCTCAAGCGCTCAGGCGCGGGCCCGCAGATCCTGAGCGTCCAGGGCCGCGATCTCGGCGGGGGTGATGTGGTACTTCTCGCCGCACCAATGACACACGATCTCCTGACCGCCGTCGTCGATCATCTCCTGGCGCTCCTCGGCATTGAAGAATTTCAGGCTGTCCTGGGCCTTCTGACGCGAGCAACGACACTCGAAGCGGGCGGCCTGTGCTCCGGCAGCCAGGGTCAGGTCCAGGCCCTCGGTGACGCGCTGCATCACTTCCAGCAGCCCGCCCCGGCGCAGGCCATCGGTGATCTGGCCCAGCGCGCGGATGTTGGCCTCCAGGTGGGCGAGCGTCTCGTCGCTGACGCCCGGCATGGCCTGCACGAGCAGCCCGCCGGCGTGCGCCACCCGGCCCCCGGCCTCGTACACGCCCAGCAGCACGGCGTTGGGAATCTGCTCGGAGACCCCCAGGTAGGTGCTGATGTCCTCGGCAATCTCGCCGCTGGTGAGGTGAACGCTGCCCGTATACGGCTCTCCGTTGTCCAGCAAGCGGGTCACGGCCAGTTCGCCGTCGTTGCCCACGATGCCGCTCACGTCCAGCTTGCCGTCGGACTCGCGCAGCGGCAGGTCGGCGCCCGGCTCGCGCACGTAGCCGCGCACCATACCGCCCGCCGAGCCCTCGGCCACGATCCAGCCCACCGGTCCGCCGCCCTCCACCCGCACGGTCACGCGGCTGTCAACCTTCTTGCCCAGCACCACTGCCAGCAGCGCGGCGGCCGTCAGGGTGCGTCCCAGCGCGGCGGTCGCGGTCTTGCTCAGGTCGTGGCGCAACCGGGCGTCTTCCACCACACGGGTGGATTCCATGCCCACCAGCCGCAGGGTATTGCCCGCCGCGGTGCCGCGCAGGAGAAAAGAATCTGGAATGGTGGAAGCAGTCATTAGGAAACCTTACACGCGCACGCTCAAGGACGGTTGTGGGAGGACTCTCATTGTGCGTGACTTTCATTTGAAAGGTCGCCGCCAGGACAGCGTTCCGGGTATTCTACGGCCGGTCGGAAGTCCGTTTCAGGGCGGCGTGCTGCCCGATCATGAGGGTCCGGGCCCCTGGAGCCTCCCCGTTGATTTCGCTGTTATGCGGTTCTCATAAACTCAACCTAAGCTGATCTGCTGACCGATTTCTCCCTTTCAGGCGTCTGAACCTGAAATGTCTGTAAGACCACCGTGACCCGCATCGTCTCATCCTTTCTCATCTCGCAGTTTTTTGCGTCAACACTAAGGAGCAAGCATGCAGAGCAAAACCGTTACCCCCAAGAAGTACCTGGGCGCCATTGCCCTCGCCACCCTGACCCTGACCCTCGCCGCCTGCAAGAACAACACCGGCTCGGCCGGCACCACCGAGACCACCACCGAGACCACCACCGAGGCGACGCCGGGAACCAGCGGCAGTGACGTGCTGGTGATTCAGGAGTCCTCGGACATCCCGACCCTGGACCCCGGCACCACCTACGACACGGGCAGCGGACAGGTCGTGGAGAACCTCTACGAGACGCTGGTGACCTATCAGGGCAACAGCCTGACCGAACTTGCTCCGCTGCTCGCGACCGAGTGGGACGAGGGCCAGAACGGCACCGAGTACCGCTTTACCCTGCGTGAGGGCGTGAAGTTCCACACCGGTAACCCCTTCGAGTGTAAGGACGCCGAGTACACCTTCCGCCGCAACCTCGTGACCAACACCAGCGACAGCGGCAACTGGTTCCTGAGCGAGAGCCTGCTGGGCACCGGCAGCAACGCCAACGACGACCAGAGCATCACCTGGGCGAAGATCACCGACGCCGTGAAGTGCGACGGCGAGACGCTGGTGTTCAAGCTGCCCAAGGCGGACCCCGCCTTCCTGGCGAAGCTCGCGTACACCGGCCAGGGTATCGTGGACAGCGCGCATGCCAAAGAAATTGGCGAGTGGGACGGCACCGAGGCCACCTGGAAGGAAGCCGTGGGCAAGGACCTGACCGGCAGCCCGCTGGCGCAGGACCCCAGCGGCACCGGGGCGTACAAGCTGCGGGAAAAGACCGCCACCGCCCTGACGGCCACCGCCTTCGCCGACTACTGGGGCCAGCAGCCCGAGATCAAGAACGTGATCATCCAGAAGATCCCCGAGCAGGCCGCCCGCCTGCAGGCCTTCGAGAAGGGTGACGCGGACATGGTGGAAACCGGTGGCCGCCCGATCATCGAAGCGCAGCTGCGCGGCAAGTCGGGCATCGAGATCATCGACGACCTGCCCGACACCAGCGCCTTCGGCATCAGCATGAACCAGAAGATCGAGGGCGACGCCATCGGCAGCGGCAAGCTCGACGGTCAGGGCATCCCCGCCAACTTCTTCAGCGACGTGAATGTGCGCCGTGGTTTTGTGGCCGCCTTCAACGTGCCGCAGTACATCGAGGAAGTGCAAAAGGGCAAGGGCGAGCCGCGCAACTTCCTGCTGCCCGAAACCTTCCCCGGCTACAACGCGGACATCGAGCCCCCACAGTTTGATCTGGAAGCCGCCAAGCAGAACTTCCAGGACGCCTGGGGCGGCAAGGTCTGGGACAACGGCTTTACCGTCAATGTCTCGTACCGTGCGGGCAGCGTTCCGGCCCAGACCGGCATGGAACTGCTGAAGAAGAACATCGAGTCCATCAATCCCAAGTTCCGGGTGAACATCGTCGCCAAGGAATGGAGCGACATCATCAAGGGCAGCAACCAGGGCACCGAGGCGATGGTCATGACCGGCTGGGCCCCCGACTATGCCGACCCGGACAACTTCGTGCACACCTTCTACGCCTCCAAGGGCTACTACAACCCGCGCATCAACGTGACCGACGCGCAGATTGACGGCTGGATTGAGGAGGCCCGCGCCACCACCGACACCGCCCGGCGCAACGAGCTGTACACCAACATCGCCAAGCGGGCGCTGGATCAGGCCTACTACATCCTGATGCCCAGCAACCCCGGCATCCAGGCGTACCGGGATACCGTCAAGGGCATCAGCCTGGACACCTTCAACCCGATGATCTCCTTCCGCACCGGTACCCTCTGGAAGGACCTCAGCAAGAGCTGAGCCGACTCCCGGCACCCCGGCGGGGCCGCTTCCTGAAGTTCAGGGGTGGCCCCTGCTTCGTGTGACTGTGGATTTTGGCTGTGGATTTCACAGGTCGCGTATTCTGCGGGCATGTCCTCCGCCGACCCGCACATTCACAGCCATGACCCGGAAACCGGCCTGCCGCGCCGCATCTCGCTGCTGCTGGTCGACGACCATCCGGTGGTCCGCAAGGGCACCCGCGAATTGCTGGAAGGCGAGGCCGACCTGCATGTGGCGGGCGAGGCGGCCAGCGGCGAGGAGGCCATCGTGCAGGCGCGGGCGTTGCGGCCCGACGTGATCCTGATGGACGTGTCCATGCCCGGCATGAACGGCATTGAGGCGACCCGCGCCATCAAGGCCGAGCAGCCCGGCGTGGGCGTGCTGGTGCTGACCAGCTACGACGACGACGCCTACGTGTTCGCGCTGCTGGAAGCCGGAGCGGCCGGCTACCTGCTCAAGAACACCAGCGAGGACGACCTGCTGGGGGCGGTGCGGGCGGTGGCCGCCGGGGAAAGTGCCCTGCACCCCAGCGTGGCCCGCAAGGTCCTGGAGCGCTTCAGCGCCGGGGCCGCCACCGCCCACACCCCGCCCGAGGACGACCTCAGTCCGCGCGAGCTGGAAGTGCTGCGCGTGGCGGCCACCGGGCGCACCAACAAGGAAATTGCCCGCGACCTCGACATCAGCCCGCGCACCGTGCAGGTCCACCTCGCGAACATCTTCTCCAAGCTGAACGTGGGCAGCCGCACCGAGGCCGTGCTGTACGGCATCAAGCGTGGGTGGATCGACCCGAAGATGCTGTGAGGCCCCGGTCCTGAGCCTTTCCGCGATGATTCCCCCCCCTTCCACCCTCGCTGCGGCCAGTACCGTCGCCGCCTTCGCTGCGGCGCTGGCGGAGTACGCCTGCGAGGTTACGTCGGCACACGGGGTGCAGGTGTGGGTGGGCGACGGGGTCCGCAACGTGGCGGTCGCGCAGGCGGGGCGGGGGCTGGGGCTCAGCGACGGCACGCTGGCTGGGCGGGCGCTGGAGGAGGGCCGGCCGGTCGAGGAAGGCATGCTGAGCTGCCTGCCCCTGGGCACGGCGGGACGTGGGGGGGTGCTGGAATTCGTGGGGGCCCGCCCGGCGGGTGTGGAGGCGCTGGCCGACCTCACGCCGCTGCTGTCCCTGGCGCTGGAGGGCGTGCAGGCCCGCGAGGCCCGGCGCGGGCGGGGCCGGGTGGCCGAGACGGTGGAGGCCCTGGTGCGGCGGCTGGGCGGCAGCCTAGACTTGGCCGAGGTCCTGACCGGTACGGCCCAGAGCGCGGCGCAGGCGCTGGGCTTCTCGCGGGCCTTCGTGGCTCTGTTCAACGAGTTCGGCGAGGACGGGGCGCGGACCGGGAATGTGTTCACACACGGCTTCGACGAAACCTTCACGGGTGGGGTGGGCGTGGGACCCGTCAGTCTGGAAACGCTGATCCGCCGGGGCGAGGCGATTCGTTTTGAGCGCGCGCGCGATGCGGACTCACGCATGGCCCAGGGCCTCAGGGAGCTGAATCCCGAGGCGGCGGTCATCGCGCCGCTGAGCGCGCGCGGACAGCCGCTGGGGGTGCTGTATGCCGACACCCTCACGCCGGGCGCGACCGCCAGCGAGGACGATGCCCGGCTGGTGCTGGCACTGGCCGAGCAGGCCAGTCTGGCCATCGACAACGCCCGGCTGTACGGCATCGAAACCCGCAAGCGCGAGGCCGCCGAGGCGCTGCGCGAGGCGGGGGCCGCGCTTGCGGGCAGCCTGCTGCTCAGCGACACGCTGGAAAAGGTGCTGGAACGGGCGGTGACGCTGTTCCGGGCAGACGCCGCCGCCGTGTACGAGTTGCAGCCGGACGGACGCACGCTGAGCATCCGCAGCGCGGTGGGGTTGCCCAGCGAGTACGTGCTGCGGGTGCACGCCAAGGTGGGCGCGGGCGTGACCGGACGCGCGGCCCAGCAGCGGGAGCCGGTGGTCGCCCACGACCTGAACACCGCCCACTACGGAGGCGGCAGCCGCTACACCCGGCAACTGCTGGCCCAGGGCCGTTACCCGTACCGGGGGGTCGTGGGCCTGCCGCTGTCCACGCGGGCCGGCGTGTTCGGCACGCTGACGCTGTACTGGAACGCGACCCTGCCGCTGGACGCCGACGACCTCGCACTGGCGGGCGTGTTCGCGGCCCAGGCCTCGCTGGCGGTGGAGAATGCCCGGCTGTACGAGGAGGAGCTGCGCCGTGAGCGCGAGGCCGCCGTGCTGCTCAATGTGGGGCGGCTGCTGGCCGAGGACCAGAGTGACGCCGCGCTGGCCGAGGCGGCCCGGCTGGCGACCCAGGCGCTGAGCGCCCGGCGCGGCCTGATTGTCCTGACCGGTGAGGGCGGGGCCATCAGCCGCTGGGCGACCTACAACCTGTACGTGCCGGGCCGCGCGGAACTCGCCTCGCTGATGACCCAGCTGGGGCGCGGGCCCCGGCCACTGACCCGGCGCGCGTGTCTGCCGGTGGCGGGCAGCGGCCTGATCGTGCCCCTGCACAGCGAGGTGGTGGGCGAGGGTGGCGTGCATGAGGGCGGCGTCCTGTTGGGCTTTCTGTACGCCGACGATCCGGGCACCGAGGCGCCGGGCGACCGGGTGCTGGGGCTGGCGCGCAGCGTGGCCGATCAGATGGCGCTGACCCTGACGCGCGTGCGGCTGCTCTCGGCACTGGAACGCGAGGAGGCCCGTTACCGCCAGCTGGCCGAGGGCGCCCACGACCTGATTCTCAGCGCGGACGCCGCGGGAGTCGTGACCTACGCCAACCCTGCGGCCACCCGGCTGCTGGAGGGCCTGACCGGGCCGTTGGTGGGTGCCCGCCTGCTGACCCTGCCCACGCCCGATACCCGCCCGGCGCTGCACGCCGCGTGGCAGGCCGCCCTGACCCGGAATGCGGGGGGGCGCGCCGAGATTCAGATCGCGCACTACCGCCTGGAGGTGCGCCTGAGCGCCGTGCAGGGTGAGCCGGTGCGGGGTGGGGAAGAACGTGGCGTGCTGCTCGTCGCCCGCGACCTCTCGGAACTGCAGACGCTGGCCGACGAGATCACCCGGCGCGGACAGGCGCTGGAGGCCGCGACCAGCCGCCAGAGCGAGCTGCGCACCTATCTCTCGCTGTTTACCCAGGCGCAGGAGGAGGAGAGAAAACGCATCAGCCGCGAGCTGCACGACGACACCGCCCAGGTGCTGACCGCCAGCACCCGCCGGGTGGCCCGGCTGGCCCGTGACCTGGACGGCGAGCAGCGTGCCCGCGCCGACGACATCCTGGCCGACCTGAACGCCGCCATCGAGAGCGTGCGCCGCTTTGCCCGCAACCTGCGCCCCAGCGTGCTGGACGATCTGGGCCTGCTGCCTGCGCTGGAGTGGCTCTCCGGGCAGGCCCAGACCCCCACCCGCCTGGAGGTGGCCGGAGCCGAGCGCCGCCTGGATTCGGCCGTCGAGCTGACCGTGTTCCGTCTGGCGCAGGAGGCCCTGAACAACGTGGACAAGCACGCCGGAGCGCACAGCGCCGCCGTCCGGGTGGTTTTTCAGGACGGCGGGGTGGAGGTGGCCATCAGCGACGACGGTCAGGGCTTCACCGCCGATCAGGCCCAGGCCCGCGCTCGGCAGGGCCACCTGGGGCTGACCGGCCTGCGCGAACGCGTGGCGCTGGCCGGAGGAGCCCTGGAGGTGGACAGCACGCCGGGACAGGGCACGACGCTGCGTTTCACGCTGCCGGGCTGAGCCGCTGGGGAGCAGTGCGGGCAAGGGCAGGCCAGGATGAACAGCCGGGTCTTGCCTCCGGTTCGCCTGGAGTGCCCGCCTCCATGGCCCCGAACTTCAGCCGGCACGTCGTCAGCGCAGTCGGGTCACGGCGCGCTGCGTGAGTTTGATCAGGGCCGCCTCGCTGGGGCCCTTGCCATTCACCAGGCTGATGACCATCAGGACATACGGTCCCTTGCGCACGAACACAGAGGCGGCGCTGGTCAGGGTCTTCGGCTGACCCTCCACGGCCAGGGCGGAATTGGCCCCGGCGTACGCTTCATCCCCCAGCTTGGGAACAGCGTGGATCAGCCCCGGCAGGTCCGAGGTCTCCACGAGGCTCTTCAGGGACTTGCCCTGCAACATGCTGCGGGGGCCGACCATGACCATCAGGCCGCCACTGGCGTGCCCGAACTCGCACTTGCTCATCGCGTCGCCGGTTTCCAGCTGTCCCGCGTCCACCTTGCGGCCGTACAGGCCCTGCACCTCGGCGGCGCTCAGGAGCTTGCAGGGATTGGGCAGCGCCGCGCCGCTCCATCCTGAGAAGGCCAGCAGCGCCGTGACCAGCAGTCTGTTCCTCATACCTTCCTCCCTGGGCCCGCTGTGGGCAGGGGGTTCCGGGCAAAGGCCGCATGTGCCCTGCGCGGCGGCGCTCAGAACCACGAGACCGAGTGCATCAACGTTTCGGGGTGTGTTTCAGGTCAATACGCAGATCCCAGAGTGCCTCCTTGATGCCCGCAACTGGATTTTGAGTTCCGTCGGAATGCTGGGTCAGGCGTGCCAGGACGCCCGGCGCGGGCCGCAACGGTTCCAGGGTCCAGCCCTCCGGCTGATCCGCTCCCGGACCCATGCGCTGTTGCCACTCGATGCGCCACGTGTCCGACTCCTCCTCCTTGGAGAACAGGCCCCCTGTGGTGTGACACACGGTTTTGGTGATCTCGGTGGGTTCCCCCGGATGGACCGTTACCGTGGAATGCTCCAGGTCCACTTCGCGCGCACCCCCCAGCGGATCCATCACGGGCAGACGCCGGACCAGCTTCTGCAGTTCCTCACTCAGGCCCTGAAGCCTGGAGGTCAGCGGCTGTTTCCCGACCTTGAACACCAGATTCAACTGCGCCCGCATGGTTCCGGGGCGTGTGGTGAGGGCGGACCCCTCGCATGACGCTGCGGCCATCACGGTTTCCATCGAACCAGTCCCGGCCTCCTCGTACTTTGTGTAGCTCAGTGGGCCTGTGGCAGCCGGCAGGGTCACCGTGGCTTCCGGCGACACCTCGGCCACCACGGGAAGCCGGGAGTACACGCTGATCTGGCGCTTGAGGGTGGTCGGGCCTAGAGAAATGGCACCCTGGGCAGCAGGAAGACTGCCCTCGTAATTCAGGGTGGAAGTCAGCTCCACCTCGTAACGGGCACACCGCTGCACATAATCCCTGAGCGCCGTTTGCAAGACGCTCCCCCCGAGGAGGGCAAGGGGCCGGGGGTCCAGACCGACTCCCTGGCGGGCCTGCTCCCAGCGGACGGCCCACTGGATCAGGCCCGCCACGTCCCCGCCGCCCATCAGGCACAGCTCAAACTGTTCTTTCAGGCAGCGCCGGCCCACGTCCTCGGCGAGTCCCGTTCCCAGAACGTCGTGCAGGATGCTCCGCGCCTCATCCTGCACGCCCCACAGTTCGGCCTGGATCAGCAGGCTGTGGCTCTCTTGCAGGTACAGGGCGGCGAGCATGCAGTTCTGGGGGGCCGCCGCCTTCAATGGCCCGAGAATTTGCTCACCGTAGGCCTGATACAGCCCGCGGATCTCCTGCGGCCCCGAGGCTCCCGCCAGATCCCGGCCCAGTTGCTCCTGTGCTTCCAGGGCCGGGCGGCCCGACTCTGCGCTGCGTTCCGTCACGGTGGCGCTGGAGCTTCCGTAGTCCGAGAAGTGGCGGATGACAAAGGTCACCTGTGCCGGGGTCGGGGGCACGGGAGCGGCCAGGATATCCAGATGCTGCCGCTCGCCCTCTACCCGCCAGGGAATCTGGACCCCGGGATTCAGCGGGCGGGCGGGGGTGATCACCAGGGTGGCCGGTTGCAGGAAGCTCAGGCCGTGCGGCTCCAGGCGGGCGCCCACTTCCAGGCCCGCGTGAAAGGGCAGGCCGTCCACCCGGGCAAGGGGCGTGACCGTGATCAGGGTGGGCCCCGGCAACGCTCCGGGCGGAATGGTCAGCCGGTATGAGGTGCCGGCGTCGTCCAGGGCCTCCAGTTCGCCGCCGCGGGCGTCCACGACGCTGCTGTACGCGCTGGCCTGATCCGGGACGGACTGCACCGCCCGGGGGGGGACAGGCCGGATGTACCAGTCTGCGGGCACCCCGGCGGCCTGGGCCGTGAGTCCCAGCGTGCCCGCCAGGGCCAGCCGACCCAGCCCTCTTCCTAGCGATGACCTCCAGCACCGGAGGCTTGCCGCGCGGCCCGGAGGCCGCTTCCGCTGACCAGGCTCACTGCCGTTCATGATCCATCATAGGCTCAACGGGCCCGGAAGTTTAAAGTCCGGACCCGTTGCCTGGACCCGGGGTCATCCGGCGTCCCCGTATTTTGCCAGGAACGCCTCGCGCGTCATCCACGCGAGTTTCGGTTGCGGTTCGCTGGGGGGCCGGGCAGTGCCGTACACCACGCGCAGCAGCCGGAAGCCCAGGCCATACACGCGGGCGCGGGCCGGTGGCAGCGCGAGGAGCGTGAAGCCGGCCTGTTCCAGCGGGGCGTGAAACAGCGTCACGGCGAAGACCGCCTGGGCACCGTGCAGTTCGGGGCGTGCCTGCAGGGCGGCGGCCACGTCGCGCAGGCTGCGCAGGTAGGCGCGGTAGGCGCTCAGGGCGCTGCGCTGAGACAGCCCCACGATGCGCGGCGAATGCAGGTGCAACTCGGCGGTGGGGGTGGCGCGGGGCAGGGGCAGCGGCTCCGGGGCGTGGTCCAGCGCGGCCACCCGCATCACGGCGTCGGCGCGCTGCGCGAGGTCAATGACGCCGTGCTCGCGGGCAAAACGGGCCTCCACCGTCTGGGTGTACAGGTGCAGCAGCAGGTCGCGCGGCCCCGCGCGCCGCAGCCCGGGCAGACTGCCCACCGGAACGGGCCGGTAGCCCAGCGCCCGCCACTCGTGCAGCCGCTCGCCCAGGTCCTGTGGGGCCACGCGCACGGTCTGTCCGGGTTGAGGCGCGCGGTGAGGGGGGGGCAGGGGATGAACACCCCCGGCGGCGAGCCGGCGCACCCCGGCCCACGTCAGGCCCGCCGCGTCCCAGCTCCGGACCGGCTGTCCGGCGGCGGCTTCCAGGGCGCTCAGGGTGCCGGGCTGCCCCCGGCCGGCGATCTCGTGGCCGGCCTGTGTGGCGGCCCACAGCGCGTCCGGCACGAGGTGGGCGAGTCGGGGAGGCAGCAGCAGCGTGGCCCGGACCTGTGCCTGTTGCAACGTGGCCAGCACGTCGGTCAATTCCTGCGGGGTGGTGAGGGCAACGGTCACGCCCAGCTGCGGGGCGCCGGCGTGGCCGCCCGCCCACGCGCCCCAGGCCCCGGCACGCAGGGCGAGCCGCAGCGTCCGCATGCCGGGTGAGGTCGCGGCGACCGGTTCGGGAAACGGGGAGCCCATGGACCGACTGTAGCGAATGCAGCGCACGCTCCGGCGGCGGAGCACAGGGGGCAGCAACGAAAGGCTGACGACACTCTCATGCCGGGCGTCGTATGCTCCTGTCTAGCGATGCTTCAGGAACCCTTAAACAAACAGGTTCGGCACCCCGTCGGCGGAGGCGCGTGAAACCGCTTCGGATTGGCCTCTTCACCGACACCTTTTTGCCGGACCAGAACGGCATCGTGACCAGCGTTGGTCTGCTCAGCGATGAGTTGCGTGCGCTGGGCCACCACGTCGATGTGGTCGCGCCCGACTTTCCTGAGAATGTGGATACCCGCCCCGACGTGCGGCGGGTGTCCAGCATCAGCTACATGTTCCTGCCGACCTACCGTCTGGCGTGGCCCACCCGCAAAGATTTTGAGCAGAAGTATGATGTGGTCCACACCCACACGCCGCTGACGCTGGGGCTGGCGGGGGCGCGGCTGGCGCGCAAGTGGAATGTGCCGCACGTGGCGACGTACCACACCCACATCGAGGCCTACACCCACTATGTGCCGGGCCTGACCGCCGTGCAGCGCCACACCGGGGTGGTCACGCGCGCCATGAGCCTGCTGTACGGCCGGGCCGACGCGGTGATCACGCCCACCTCCGGGGTGCTGGACGTGCTGCGCGACATGCGGGTCCGTCATCCGGTGGTGATTCCCACCTGCATCGACCCGCGCGTGCTCAACGCGGCCCCGCCCATCGAGAGCCCCTGGCCGCCCGGCAAACGGCGGCTGCTCAGCGTGGGGCGGCTGGCCCGTGAAAAACGCTTTGACCATGTGCTCGACACTCTGCCCGCCCTGCCCGATGCCCACCTGGTCATTCTGGGCGAGGGCCCCGAGCGCGTTCACCTGGAGGAGCACGCCCGCCGCCTGGGTGTGGAGGGGCGCGTGAGCTTCCTGGGCGTGAAGCCGTGGACCGAGATCGGCGCGTATTACCGGCTGGCCGAGCTGTTCATGTTTGCCAGCGACACCGAGACGCAGGGCCTGGTGCTGCAGGAAGCGCAGCTGATGGGCGTGCCGGTGGTGGCGGTAGGGGCGCGCGGCACCCTCAGCGGCGTGGCCCACGAACGCAGCGGGTATCTGGTGGCCCCGGCGGATGTGAACGCCCTGATCCACCACGCGCGGGCCATCCTGGCCGATCCGCAGCTGTGGTCACGCCTGTCGGCCGGAGCGCGCGACTTCGGGGCCGGCACCACCCCGGCGGGCGTGGCGCGGCAGGTGCTGGAGGTGTATGCCGCCGCCCTGGGTGTGGCGCGTGAGGTGCCCTTTCCCCACGAGCCCGGACTCAATGCCCCGGGCCAAAGTACCCTCGTGTATGACCGGTGATGTTGCGCAGATGCTGCCACGCAAAGGGCAGCACTCCCTTTTCCAGGCGGCGGGCACTGGTCCCGACCAGCGCGCCCGGCACGTAGGCCACCGTTCCCAGCCGGGCCAGGGCCTGACCCAGCATCACGTCCTCGTAGGCCTCCACATGCGGATACCCTCCGGCCATCAGTGCGGCGTGGCGCGAGAAGGCCATGTTGGCTCCGGCGAGGTTGGGTTTGCCCGCCAGCCTGCACCCGTGCAGGAAAGCGCTGTACGCCGCCTGCGACAGCGCGGCCCAGTGGGGCGCCACCCCGCAAAAGCCCATCGGACCGTACAGGGCCACGTGGCCGGGCACCGCGGCGTTCAGCCGGCTCAGCCATTCGGGGCTGGGCAGCGAGTCCGCGTCGGTGGTCGCGACCCATTCGCCGCTGGCGGCCTCCAGCCCGTACTGCCGGGCATGCGCCACGCCGGGGCGCGTGCACCGCAGCACCCGCGCTCCCCAGGCCTGCGCCACGGCGACCGTGTCGTCGGTGCTGCCGTTGTCCACCACGATCACCTCGTGGGGGGGACGCTGCTGGCCTTCCAGGGCCCGCAGGGTCCGGGGCAGGTAGGTCGCTTCGTTGCGGGCGGGAATAATCACCGAGAAATCGGGCACGGGCACAGGCTAGCAGACCGGCCCACACGCTCCAGACGCCGGATGGGTCCATGAGCCCGGGTCCCTCGCTGGGTCTGGGTCACCGTTTGCCGGTCAAGCCCGGCACTCTGCCCGGTGTGCTGGCCGCTGCCCTGACCCTGGCGTGTTCGGAGTTCGTGCGCAGCGGACTGTACGGTGCGTACCTTCCCCAGGCCACCGGCACGCTGCTGGGGCTGCCGCGCGCCGACGCGGTGGCGGTGGCGGCCACGGCCTTCACGGTCCACTTCATCTCGGACACCCTGATGCGCGGGCCGACCGGCGCCCTGATCAGCCGCTTCGGGGTGCGCGCGGTGATGCTCGCGGGGGCGTCCTTGTCGCTGCTCGCGCTGGGGATCATGTCCATGACCCACACCGCTTGGGTGCTGCTGCTGTGCGCGGGGTTGCACGGGGTGGGGTTTAGCGCGATGTGGCCCGGCGCGATGAACCTGACCGCCGACGCCACCCGGGATACCCACAAGGGCCGCGCCGTCACGGCCATCAGCCTGGGCGTGATGCCGCTGATCGGCACGGGTTTTCTGTTGCTGGGCGCACTGGCGGGGCGGCCGCGCGCGCTGGTGTTCGCCATCATCCTGTCGGTGCTGGCCGTGGCCCTGCTCTGTGCGCTGTTCGTGCCCGACCGCCTGCGCCGTCCGGCCACGGCGCAGCAACCGGGCCGCCGCGCCCGGCTGAAGGTGGCCCTGGGGGCCCTGGCCCCGCTGTTTCCGGCGGCCTTTATGCAGACCCTGACCATGACCCTGCTGGGGCCGCTGCTGTTCACGCTGTACCGCGACCTGGGCCTAACGTACTGGGGCATGGTGGCGTTGCTGGGCACCGGGGGCGCGGTGGCCTTTGCCAGCCTGCCGCTGACCGGCCGGGTGGCCGACGGTGGGCACGCCCGGCTGGCCGTCACGCTGGGCTTTGGCCTGCTGGGCCTGGGCCTGGGCGGCATCGCCACCACGCCGCCGATGTGGGCGCTGTTTGTTCTCGCCGCGCTGGTGGGGGTGGGCTACGCTCTGATCATGCCCGGCTGGGCGGCGCTGATCACCGGACGCCTGCCCGAGGCCGAGCGGCCTGCCGCGTGGGGCGCGCTGATGACCGTGGAAAACGTGGGCACCTCGCTGGGCCCGCTGGTGGGGGCCTTTGCCTACCGCACGCTGGGCCCGACCGGTCCCTTTGAGGCGGGAGCGGCGCTGGCCCTGATCACGGCCGCGGGCTACGTGGTATTCCGCCGGTCCCTGACCACCCGGCAGGAGCCGGAAGCAGAACGGGCGTGAGGACAGGAAGATGGAGGGTGACCGGCCTCGCCCTGCTGGCCGCCGGCCTGATCACCGCGCTGGCCGACGTGCTGGGCCGCGCCGCCGGGTGGGGCGCGCTGGGCGCCGGGCCGCGGGACTCGGACCGCGTGGCCCTGACCTTCGACGATGGTCCCTCGGAGCGCACTCCCGAACTGCTGGGCGTGCTGGAGCGGCACGCGGCCCGCGCCACCTTCTTCGTCACCGCGCCCGCCTGCGCGGCGCACCCGGAGTGGGTGCGGGCCCTGGTGGACGCCGGACATCAGATGGAGGCCCATGGCCGCTGGCACCGCCACGCGCTGGGACTGACGCCGTGGCAGGAGTGGGCACAGGTCCGCTGGCATCCGCGCGCCGGGCAGGAAGGGAGGCTGCTGTACCGCCCGCCCTACGGCGGCCACAGTCCGCTGACCCGCGTGCTGGCGGCCCTGGCCGGGCGGCAGGTGGCGCTGTGGGACGTAGAGGGCCGCGACTGGACCCCGGTCACCGCTTCCGGTCTGGCGGCGTCCGTCCTGGCCCAGGTGCGGCCCGGCAGCGTCATCCTGCTGCACGACGGCCCGGCCGTGACGCCGGAGCTGCTCGAGCGGCTGCTCGTGGGCCTGCGGGCGCGCGGCCTGCGCCCCGTCTCTCTGGCCGAGATGCCCCCCCGGCGCATCTCGTGGAGGCAGGGCCTGGGGCGCCTGCGGACCAGCTTTGGTCTGAGCCCCCACTTCTGACGGGGGGCGGCTCGGCGCCGGGTCCCAGGTTGGCCTGCGCTCACCGGGTTTCATAACGCGCGGGTATACTTCCCCCGATTCATGAAAGGTCTGATACTCGCTGCCGGACGGGGCAGCCGCCTGCTTCCCATCAGCGCCAACAGGCCCAAGCCAGCGCTGCCGGTGGCCGGTGTGCCCATCCTGGCGCGCGCGGTGCACGCCCTGCGGAGCGCGGGCGTGCATCAGATTGCGGTGGTGACGAGCGCGGCCAGCGAGGCCGATCTGCGCGACGTGACCCAGGACAGCGGCCCCCTGACCTTTATCCGGCAGGACGAGGCGCTGGGCACCGGGCATGCGGTGCTGGCGGCGCGCGGCTTTCTGGGTGACTCTCCGGCGGTGCTGTACCTGGGAGACAACCTGTTTGAGGATTCCCTGAAACCCCTGCTGGACGCCCTGCCCGGAGCGCAGGCGGTCATCGGAGTCAAGCGGGTACGCAATCCGCAGGCCTACGGCGTGGCGGTGGTGGAGGGCGGCCTGCTGGTGCGGCTGGAGGAAAAGCCCCGCCGCCCACCCAGTGATCTGGCGGCGTGCGGCGTGTTCGCCTTTCAGCCGCAGGTGCTCGACCATGTGGCCGCGCTGCTGCCCAGCGAGCGCGGCGAGATCGAGTTCCCCCAGGCCCTGACCCGGCTGCTGGAGCATGGCGGGCAGGTGCGGGTGGTGGAATTCTCCGGATTCTGGAGTGACGCCGGGACTCCCGCCGACCTGCTGACCGCCAACGCGCACTACCTGTCGCGGCTGGTGGGCCGCGTGAGCCCGCCCGTGTACGACACCCGCATCACCGAGGCGGGCGGGCCGGTGGTCATCGAGTCCGGCGCGGCGGTGCGGGGCAGCGATCTGATCGGGCCGCTGTGGATCGGCCCGCATGCCCGCGTCAACAACGCGCGGCTGGGACCCTTCGTGAGCATCGGCGCGCACGCCCGCATCGAGGGTGCGACCCTGGGCAACGTGCTCGTCGATGAATTCACCCGCATTCTGTCTCCGGGCGGCCCCATCACCCGCGCGATCATCGGCCGGCACGCCCTGGTGACTGCCCCCACCGATACCGGTCCGCAGCTGGTGATCGGCGACGGCAGCATCATGCGCTGCTGAAGCGGCGTCAGCAGCGGGGGCGCAGCCCCCCCTCTGGCTGCGCCCCCTGTTCCGGGTCCCGGCACTCCGCTACAGCCCCCACACCAGCGCGATCACCGGCGCTCCCACCGCGAGCACAATCAATTCCATGGGCAGGCCCACCTTCCAGTAGTCGCTGAACCGGTAGCCGCCCGGTCCCATGACCAGCGTGTTGCTCTGGTGGCCGATGGGGGTGAGAAAGGCGCTGCTTGCGGCCAGCGTCACGGCCATCAGGAAGGCGTCGGGGCTGGCCCCCAGTCCCTGGGCGATGGTCACGGCAATGGGCGCAGTGATCAGCGCGGCGGCGGCGTTGTTGATCACGTCCGAGAGCGTCATGGTCAGCACCATCACGATCACCAACACCGCCATCACCGGCCAGTCGGCGGCCACGCCCAGCACTCCCTCGGCGATCATCTGCGCTCCGCCGGTCGCCGACAGCGCCGCGCCCACCGGAATCAGGGTGGCGAGCAGCACCAGGATGGGCCACTCGATGCTCTCGTACACGTCACGCAGATTGATCAGTTTCAGCAGCAGCATCACCGTGGCGGCCGCCGCAAAACTGACCGCTGCCGGCAGCAGGTTGAAGGTCGAGGCGAGGATGGCGCCCAGAAACACCCCGCCGGTCAGCAGCATCTTGCGGGTCTGTCCGGCCGGCACCATCTCCAGCGGGCGCTCGCGCAGCGGCAGGCAGCCCAGGGTGTGCAGCGCCTCCTCGATGGAGTTGCGCGGCCCGTGAACGAGCAGCACGTCCCCGGCGCGGAAGCGGGCGTTGATCAGCCGCTCGCGCAGCCGCTGGCCCTGGCGCGATACCGCGATCAGGTTGATGTTGAAGCGCTGACGCAGCCGCAGACTCACGGCACTCTGGCCCACGATGGGCGACAGCGCCGTGACCACCACCTCGGCCAGCGTCACGTCGTCGGAGGCGAGCTGTTCGGGAGTGATCTTCTCGTTGCCCACCAGCGTCAGCTGGCCGTCCTCGACCAGTTCGGTCAGTCGGGCAGCCGTGGCCTCCACGATCAGCACGTCCTGCGCCTGCAACACGGTAAAGGGTGAGGGAAAGGGGCGCTGAGACTCGCCGCGCACCAGCGACATGACCTGCACACCCTCTACCTTGCCCAGGTCCATGACACGCTGTCCGGCCAGAGCACTCTCTTTGGGCAGGCGCACCTCGGTCATGTAATCCGCCATGCGGTACAGATCGGCACGGTTCTCGCCGGATATCCGCTGGGGCAACAGCCGCCAGCCCACCAGGGCCAGGTAAGCGATGCCGGCCACCATCACCGCCGCCCCCACCGGCATGAAACTGAACATGCCGTAGGCCTCGCCCAGCAGGTCCCGGCGCAGGTTGCTGATGATCAGGTTGGGCGGCGTGCCGATGAGGGTGGTCATGCCGCCCAGCAAAGAGGCAAAGGCCAGCGGCATCAGCAGCGAACTCGCCGAGCGCCCGGCGCGGTTGGCCAGCGTGATTGCCACCGGCAGCATGATCGCCAGAGCGCCCACGTTGTTCATGAAGGCGCTGAGCAGCGCCACCACTCCGGACATGGCGAGGACCTGAACGGTCATGTTGTTGCCGACCCGGCCCAGCGAGCGCACCAGCACGTTGACCAGCCCACTCTTTTGCAGCGCCTGACTGATGACGAGGACCGCCGCCACAGTGATCACGGCGGGTTCGGAAAAGCCCCGAAAGGCGTCCCGGGCGGGGACCACCCCGGTCAGGGTCAGGGTCATCAGCGCCACCATCCCCACCACGTCGTAACGCCATTTACCCCACACGAACAGCACCAGGGTGCCCAGCAGCGTGGCAAATACGAGCAGTTGGGGCAGGGTCAAGGGCGGACTCCTGACAGCAGGAGGAAGGAGCCAGAAAAACAGATCAACGGGAGCATGAAACCTCGGATGGAAGGGGAGGACGGGGAGAGAATGGAGCGTCCGGACATTCTAGGGGCGGAGGTATCGGTCGAAGATCAGCTTCGCGCGTGCTGGCGCACAGTTTCACCGGGACAATCCGGTGGCAATTGAATGGCACATTCTGAAGTCGTTTTTGGCAGCACGTTTGAAGGGCTCCTGTGTTGCCGTACTTTGGATTTCTTAATCGAACGAAAAATTCCTCTATCAATCGGCGCGTTTTCGGGTCGGAAATGATTGCCTAGAGAGCAGATTGACTATCAATGCCGAGCCTGAGGACGGGTATCCCGGAAACTTCAGACAAAGCCGGTTGGCTTGCATTGTAAAAAAGTTCATGTCATACTGCCTTCAGACCTTACAAGTGATTGTCTGCATTTCGTTGCGCTGTTCATATAACTTGAGCTGCACATTTGGCATGCCCCATGCCTTTCTTGATATGGCGTACGGCATGACCCCTTGCTGAATGCTTGTAAAGTTCACTAAAAATGGAGGTTGGAACTATGTTTAGACTTACCGCAGGGAAGTTGTTGGGGTTGTCATTGATGCTCGCCGTCTCATCCGCGGGTCTCGCGCAGGCTCAAACGACCATGACCTATGGTAATCTCGCCTATTTCCAAAACCAATATCCTGGGGCAAAATTTTATCTGACGGCCTTCGGCAAAGTAAAAAATTATAAAGAATTTGCACTCGTCAGCGAAGCCAATAATTTCGTGGCTGCGATTCAGAATATTCAGAGTACTTCTGGAAATACCAGCTGGGCTTTGCTGTCAAAAAGCGGAAAGAAGAAGGGTGAAGCTGTTCTCTACGGGGATGAGATTTATCTTGTTAACAAGACTCCGTACTTTGGGTATCTGGACACCGCCTTTGCTGTAAAGGATCTCCCCGCCTACCAGGCAGGAGGTTACGGCGCTCCTGGCAAGGCACTGCTTGGGGTATTTACGGTGACGAAGCCTGATCGTGGCGGCAATCCCACCAGTACCTGGAAAATCATTCCGGCACCCGGCGTTGCCAAGAAAGACGGCGATGTGGTCATGGCCAATGACAATGTTTTGCTTATGAATGTATACACGGACGCGCTTCGGCCGGACAATGGTGGCTACCTGGATACCATGGGGTATTTTACGGATGTTCCTATATTCAAAAACGGAACAAACAAGCGGGACATAACCAACGTTTTCACGACGGTAAAGCCAAATCGAGATACGATGTCCTCTGTGTGGAAGATTACTCCCGGACGATAAAAGCTTGCCGATGCTTCTGGGTTAATTGAATGAATTTGTATGGTTATATTTTACAATAACTCGATTTAAAGGAGGTGGGAGCGGTGGACATCATGCCGCGCTCATCTCCTTTAAAAATATTTCCTGGGACCGAATGTGGTTGGATGAAAACATACGCTATTTAAATTAAAGTTAGGTTTTAAAGACCCACACACCTTTTGGACAAATGGGTCATATGAAGAATGGCGTCTCAGGGGGTTGGTTCCGGCGACTGGTGGCACTTTTCCGGCTGAATGGACGCAATTGCCGCCATTGATCCCTTGACGGGTCTGTGTGCCGTTCAGAAATACTTTCAATCCTGACCTCACACGGTCGTTCCCCTGCGTCAACCTTAGGATCTTGGGCCGGTAGGGCACGCCCACCCGTTGCCGCCGGTGATGCCCCACGGTCACCATTGGACCTGCGCCGTCTGGCGCTAGAATGGTCCCCTTATGGCAGGTCATAGCAAGTGGTCGCAGATCAAGCGCAAGAAAGGCGCCAACGACAAGAAACGCAGCGCGATGTACAGCAAGCACATCCGCGCCATCGGGGCGGCGGTCCGGTCGGGCGGCAGCGGTGACCCGGCCGGCAACCTGGGCCTCAAGAACGCCATCGCTGCGGCCAAGGCCGACACCGTGCCGGTGGACAACATCGAGAACGCCATCAAGCGGGCGCTGGGCGCCGAGGCAGGGGCCGCCGAGTTCAAGGAAGTGACCTACGAGGGCTACGGTCCCGGCGGCACGGCCATCTTCATCGAGGCCCTGACCGACAACGTGAACCGCACGGTGGCCGACATCCGCGCGGTGTTCAACAAGCGCGGCGGCAGCCTGGGCAACAGCGGCAGCGTGGCGTGGCAGTTTGAGAAAAAGGGCGTGCTGCTGGTGCGGGACACCGCCGAAACCGTGCAGGAACTCGCCATCGAGCACGGCGCCGAGGACATTCAGGAATCTGAGGACGGCCTGGAGATCAGCACCGGCCCCGCCGACCTGTACGCCGTGCAGGACGCCCTGACCGGCGCGGGCTACGAGGTCGAGAGCGCCGAGGTGAGCATGGTCCCCAGCAACACCGTGGCCGTGGACGCGGCGGACGCCCGCAAGCTGCTCGCGGTGATTGACGCGCTCGAAGAGCTGGACGACGTGCAGAACGTGTACTCTAACGCCGATCTGCCGGAGGACGTGGAGGCCTGACGGTCCAGCCCCCAGCAGGAGGCGTGGAGTGCCGTTACGACATCCACGCCTCCTGCGGCCTCCGCCGCTACAGCACGTCGTTTACAGCACCAGCGCGCGCGCGTTTCCGCCCAGCCGGTCCCACAGGGTAAAGGCCGCACGTGCGCCGGGGCGGATGATGCCCTCGTCGTCCCAGCCGGCGGCAAGGGCCGGGCCACGGGTATGCGCCCACAGCACGTCTTCCTCGGTCATGGCCTCGTTCGGGGCCAGTTTGTTTCCGCCGTCATCCACGCGGCTCACGGCGGCGGCAAAGCTCGCGCGCGGGTCGGGGGCGGCCACCGGAGCGTCGCTGCCGAAGGCGAGGATGGCCCCGGCGTCCATCAGCGATTTGAAGGCGTAGCTGCGGCCCGCCAGGTGCGGCATTAACTCGCGAATCATGGGGCCGTCCGCCTGCAGGTGGATGGGCTGCACGCTGCATACCAGGCCCCGGTGACGTGGAAGGTCCTCGTCGCGCAGATGCTGCGAATGTTCGATGCGCAGGCGCAGTCCTTTGGCCTCGGCGGCGGCCCGCAGATCGTCGTAGACGTTCAGGACCTCGGTGTTGGCGCGGTCCCCGATGGCGTGGGTCACGGGGGTCAGGCCCAGCGCGATGGCCTGCAGGCCGCGCTCGCGGATCAGTTCGGGTGGGTCCAGGGCGATGCCGGTGCCCGAGCCGTCGGCAAAGCCGGGCGCATGCAGCCACGCCGTGCGGCTGCCCAGCGCTCCATCGGCAAAGAACTTGACGCCGCCCCAGGTGAACAGGCCGCCTGAACCGGGGCCCAGGCCCAGGTCGCGGGCCTGCGCGAGCCGGTCGTGCGGCAGGCAGGCCCAGACGCGCAGGGGCAACTCGCCGCGCGCCGCCAGCAGTTGCAGGGCGCGCGGGGCCTCGGGCGGCTCGAAGGCCATGGTGTGGGTGCTGACATAACCGCGTGACGCCAGATCGTCGGCGGCGGCCCGCGCGGCAGACAGGTACTCGGCCTCAGTGGGCGCGGGCATCACGGCAGAGACCAGGCCGATGGCGTGTTCCAGCAGGCAGCCCAGCGGACGCACGATCTGGCCGCCCTCGGGATCGGGGGTGCCCTCATGCACTCCGGCGGCGCGCAGCGCGGCGCTGTTCACCCAGGTCATGTGGTGGTCGCGCGAATACAGCTGCACCGGGTGGTGGGGGCTGACCTCATCGAGCAGCGCGGCGCTGGGGTAGTCCCCCAGACCCAGTTCGCTGAGCAGAAAGCCGCCGCCGCGAATCCAGGTGCCGGCGGGTGTGTTCAGGGCCGCCTGCCCCACGCGGGCCTGCACCTCCGAGACGCTGCGTGCGCCGTGCAGGTTCACCTCCGAGAGCGAGAAGCCGTAGGTCACCAGATGGGTGTGGGCGTCACACAGCCCAGGCGTGAGGATCAGGTCGCGGTGGTCGGCCGTTTCGGCGTGGGGGGCCATGGCCCGCAGGCCGTCGGGCGTGCCGACCGCGAGCACCCGGCCGCTGCCCACCAGCACGGCCTGTGCCTGTGGAAGCTGCGGGTCCTGGGTGATGACGGTGGCCTGGATCAGGGTCAGGGGAGCGCTCATGCTGCCAGGGTAGAGCACGCGCCGCGCCACGGCAGGCCGCATGCTGTGTCCGAGACTTCTGAACTCTCTGTTAGAATCGCCCATATGCCGCGCATTCTCGTGGTGGATGACGATGCCGCCATCCTCAAACTCATCAGCGTGATCCTCAGCCGCGCCGGGCACGAGGTGCGGACGAGCAGCCATCCCGTCGAAGCCCTGGAACTGCTGAAGGTCTTCACCCCCGATCTGGTCATCAGCGATGTGGTGATGCCGTATATGACCGGGCTGGAATTTCTGGAGAAGGTGCGCGAACACGAACATCTCTCGGCCCTGCCCTTCATGCTGCTGAGCAGCCACGCCGAGCGGGGCGACGTACGCCGGGGCATGAACCTGGGGGCCGATGATTACCTGCCCAAACCCTTTACCCCGCAGGATCTCACCACCGCCATTGACGCCCGCTTGCGCCGCGCCGGGCTGACGTTACAGGGCGAGAGCGGCATGCAGGCGCGCGGCCTGGGGACCGCACAGGTGATCTGGCAGGGTGCTCCCGTGTCGTGGGTCAGCCGCAAGGCGCTGGAGCTGTTCTTCTTCCTGCTCGAACACAAGGAAGTGACGAGCTGGGAAGCCGCCGAGGCGCTGTGGCCCGAGAAGGACGAGGCCCGCGCGAGCAGCCTGTTTCACACCACGCTGCACCGCCTGCGCCGCAGCATCAGCTCCGAGGCGGTCGTGAGTGCCAACCGCCGCTACGCCCTGGCCGGCGACCTCAAGCCCGAATACGACGTGTACCGCTTTGAGCTGCTGGCGAATCAGGCCGAACACGGCAGCCTGGGACTGGAGGAACTGCGCGAGCTGACCAGCCAGTACGGCACCTTTCTGCCCGGCGCGGACAGCCCGTGGGTGGATGACGTGCGCGCCCGACTGGAGCAAAAGCAGATGGGCATCCTGAGCGTGGCCGCCCGCGCCGCCACCGACGCGGGGCGGGCCAAGGACGCCGCCCAGTTTCACCAGCGCGCCCTGACCATCGACCCCATGAGCGAGCTGGACTGGCGCGGCCTCATCACGGCCCTCGAAGCGGTCGGTGACCCACGTGCCCGCATGGCCGCCCAGCGCGAGGCGTGGTGGGCGGCCGATCTAGACTGAGCTGAGCCCGGTGGCTGGACTGGGCCTGTTGGCCGGATTGAACGATTGAAGACCAATTGCGTAGTTGGGTTGTGAGTTGAGTTGGGGAGGCGCTGCCTCCCCAACTCACTGTTCTGGTGATTTAAG
>NZ_BMOM01000030.1 GCF_014647075.1 Deinococcus aerophilus
CGCCCCTCCTCAAACCACCCTTGAGGTCGGCTGGCAACTCGTTTTCCGTCCAATCTCATAAAATCTGTCAGGCCGCCAGGGGGCGTCACACAGATTTGACCACCAGCGGTCCGCGTGGTCCCAGCGTGATGCCGGGAACCGGCGTGTCGTCGCCGCGCACGGCCCGCAGGGAGGGCAGCGCCGAGAGCACGTCCAGAATCAGCATCTGCGCCAGATGCATGCCCAGGCACAGGCGTTCGCCGCCGCCGAAGGGCAGGTAGGCCCACGCGGGGGGTTTGTGTTCCCAGCGTTCAGGTCGGAAAGCGGTGGGACCCTCCCACAGCTCCGGGTCGCGGGCAGACAGGTAGGGGGCGTACAGCGCCAGGGCCCCGCGCGGCAGGCGCACGCCGTTCCACTCCAGATCGCGGCTCAGGCGGCGGCTGCCCATCCAGCCGGGGGGGTGCAGGCGCAGGGTTTCTTTCAGCACGGCCGCGTGGTGCTCCGGCGCGTGCCACTGGGGGTGGCGGGCCAGATGCCACAGCGCGTAGGCCAGGGCGTGCGTGGTCGTGTCGTGCGCGGCGGCCAGACTGACCCGCGTTTCCTCCAGCCCGCCGGGCAGCGGTGCGAGAACGGCGAGCAGGTCGTCTCCGCCCCCGGTGAGCCGCCGGGTGGCGAGCCGGCGCAGTTCGGCGTCTACCTGCAGGAACAGCAGCGGGCGGGGCAGCGCCGGCACCGGAAACGGCCGGCGCAGCGGGGCCAGAAAGGCGTGCAGCAGCCGGGGGTTGAATTCGCCGCCAAAGTACGCCGCGTTCAATAGCCGCAGCACCGCGCCGTCGGCCCAGGACAGGGCGTCGAACTCGCCGTCCGGCGCGGCGGGCAGGGCCGCGTGCGTGCGCCCGCGCAGGGCCTCCAGATGTGCCCGGCCAAATCCCGGATTGATGGTCTGCCGCCGCCTCCGGTGCGCCGGTCCGTCGGTGAGAATCACGCCTCCCGCGAGATACGGCACCACCGCCGAGAAGCCGCCCGCGCTGCGGAAGGTGTTCAGATCGCCCAGCAGCCGCCGGTTCCACGCCGGACTGAAGCCGACCACCGCCGGCAGGCCCAGCCGCAGCCGGAACACGTCGCTGCCTGCCGCCCGCGCCCGCCGCGCGCCGTTCTCGATCAGGGGCAGTGGGGCCAGGGCCCAGTCCTGCAGGTGGCCGTTGCCGGGGCGGGTGGGGGGTTCGGGCAAGGCAGACAGGGAGGCCGGGCGCGGGTTGGGGCGCGTGCCCCGGCTCACCACGTTTCGCCCACCCCCGGCACATCCAGCCCGCCCAGCGCGTCGTAGGGCAGGCCCAGCAGCCGGCCCGCACCGTTCCAGCCGCTGAGCATGGACAGCGGCACGCCGCCGCCCGGATGCACCGTGCCGCCCACCTGCACCAGATTGCGGGCCTGCGGCAGGGTCCAGCCGGGGCGCAGGCTGCCGCTCAGGCCGTGCGGGGCGCGGCCATACAGGGCGCCGTCCTGCGAGATGCGGGCGTAGTCGGCCGGACCCAGCGGCAGCCAGTCGGTGACCTCCAGCGGGCGCAACTCGGCGGGCAGGCGTTCTTGGAGCTGTTGCAACAGAAAGGCCCCGTACTCGCGCGGATGGTCCTCGACCTCTGGCCGGGGCGGCGCGTTGACGAGCAGAAAGGCGCGCTCGCCGTCCAGGTGCAGGTACAGGGTGGGATCGCCCGGCAGGCGTCCGGCACGGATGTCGCGCCATTCCTGGGCATACACGCGCGGCCAGAAGATGTGGTGGGCGCGGCCCCGGTCCCCGGCGAGGCGCAGCTGCAGCGCGAAGCCGCTGACCCCGCGCGGGGTGGGTTTCTCGTTCAGGCCCAGCCAGCCCAGGGTGAGGGCGCGGTCGGCGGCGCTGACCCAGGCGTCGGCGGCAAAGGCCCCCCGGTCGGTGTGGGCCCCCAGGACCCGGTTGCCGTGCACGCTCAGGTGGCGCACCCGCGTGCCGTATTCGAAGCGCACGCCCAGCGCCAGCGCCTGATGGTGCAGCCGCTCGGCCAGAGCGAGCAACCCCCCCTGCAGGTGCCACACGCCGTGGCCCAGTTCCACCCACGCGATGTTGTGCAGCACGGCGGGCGCGCGGTACGGATCGGCGCCCAGGTAGGTTGCAAAGCGCAGCCAGAACGGTGTCATGAACGGCCCGGAGCGCACGTAGCGGGCCAGACTCTGTCCCGGCGCGGCCCGCTGCCCACGGGTCAGGGCGTAGCGGGCAAGCCGTGCAGTGCCCGGCGGCGGCGCGAACAGAAAGGTGGGGGCGGCGTCCAGATACATGCGGCGCGACGCAGCGAGCAGGGCAGCGTAGCGGCGGCCCTCGGCCTTCGAGAGCTGCGCGAGCGTCGGTTCCAGGCTGCCCGCCACGTGCAGCGCCTCGGGAGCGAAGGTGCGGCCCTCTCCGTCTTGGGCGTGGGCGTGGTAGGTCGTGGTGGGGCGGGCGGCCTCCAGCACGGGCGCGGGCAGGGCCAACCGCGCGTGCAGGGCGCCGAAGATCTGCGGCATGGTGACCACCGTGGGTCCGCTGGAAAAGTCGCCGTAGCCCAGCGCCGCCTTGCCGCCGGGCCGCTCCAGCGCGTCCAGCACCGTGACCCGCGCCCCGGCCTGGGCCAGCCGCAGCGCCGCCGCCAGCCCCGCGAAGCCCGCGCCGATCACGGCGACGTGTTGTGGGGCGTGCCTCAACCGCCCTGCCTGCCTGTCATGGTCCCAAAGATAGTGCGGGCGGGTGGTGAGGGATGCCCCGCCAGGGGCATCTGGGGGTGCTGACGCTGTGGGCCAGCAGTTCCTCCCGGCTCAGCCGTGGCCCCCGCAGCACGCTCAGGCTGCCGCCGAAGTTCGCCGGCGAATTCCACCGCATCCGCCGTTGCGGTGAGCAGCAGAAACACCAGACTGTGCCTGAGCCGAGCGTGCGTCATGCTCCAGCCTCGCACGTGCCCCTGAGCCGCGAGGAGCTGATGGTGCCTCAGGAAAGGATGAAGGGGGGCGATCTGTTCACGCTGCGGGAACACCCAGACACGCCGCGAAACCGGGGACTACACTCCGCGCGTGTCCGATGCCGCTCCTGCCGACTCCAGCCGCGCCGTCCTGCAGTTGCCCGAGTTCCGCGCCATGCTGCTGGCGACCGTGTGCAGCACCCTGGCGGGACGGGCGGTGGCGCTGACGGTGGCGTACCAGCTGTACCAGCTGACCAAAAATCCGCTGACGCTGGGCATTCTGGGGCTGGTGGAGGCCATTCCGGCGCTGAGCCTGGCGCTGCTGGGCGGAGTGGTGGCCGACCGCAACGACCGCCGCCGCATCCTGCTGATCACGACCGCGCTGGAAACGCTGTGCGCGCTGCTGTTCTTCGTGTACGCGCCGCACGCTCCGGAGCTGGGATACCTGCCCATTCTGGGACTGATCTTTGTGCTGGGGACCGCGCGCGGTTTCTCGGACCCGGCGCTGCCCGCCTTCGAGGCGCAGGTGGTGCCGCGCGCCCTGCTGCTGCGGGCCTCGGCGTGGCAGTCGAGCGCGTGGCAGGCGGCGGCGATCATTGGACCAGCGCTGGGCGGGGGCCTGTACGCGGCGGTGGGGGCAGGGGGCGCGTACCTGTTCGCGGCCGTGCTGTACGCGCTGGCGCTGGTCGCCCTGGCCTATGTAAAGGCCAAGCCGCGCCCCTCGTTTACCCCCGGCGAGCCGGTCTGGCAGAGCGTCAAGGAGGGCTTGGCCTTCGTGGTGCAGCGGCAGGTGCTGGTGGGCAGCATGGCGCTGGACCTGTTCAGCGTGCTGTTCGGCGGAGCAGTGGCGCTGCTGCCGGTGTTCTCCTCGGACATCCTGCAGGTGGGGCCGCAGGGACTGGGCGTGCTGGTGGCCGCCCCCAGCATCGGCGCGCTGGGCGTGATGCTGTACGCCACCCGCCGCCCGCCCGGACGCGGCGCGGGGCGCACGCTGCTGCTCGCCGTGGCGGGCTTCGGCGTGTGCATGCTCGTGTTCGGGCTGTCGCGCAACTTTTACCTCAGTGTGGGCGCGCTGGTCTTCGCCGGCCTGTTCGACGGCATCAGCATGGTGATCCGCAAGGCCACGCTGCGCCTGAAGGCCCCTGACCACATGCGCGGGCGGGTGGGCGCGGTGAGCAGCATGTTCATCGGCGCGAGCAACGAGCTGGGCGCCTTCGAGAGCGGCGTGACCGCCGCGTGGCTGGGCACCGCCCGCAGCGTGTGGGCCGGGGGAATCGTGACCCTGCTGGTGGTCGCTATGACCGCGTACCTCGCCCCCGAACTGCGTGCCATGGACCTGACCGACATCGCCGAGGACCGCTCCCCCGAGGAGGCGGGCAAGGCCGCCATGGAACTGGAGCAGGGCTGGGAGGGCTGAGGTCCCCCCGGCCCTCACTGGCGGTATTCCCGGCCCTTCCACTTCACCCGTCGCCGCAGCGCCCGCAGGTACACCGGCAGCGCCAGCAACGGCGTGAGCGGTCCCAGCAGCCCCTCGGCCAGATCAGCGGGGCGGCGGCGGCCGGCAAGCAGGTTGACGGCCGCGCGCTCTACGACCCCCGCCACGCGCAGCGCCCGCGCCCCCGGCAGCGGCAGCAGCCACGGCGCGGTGTAGACCGCGAGGTGGGCGGCGGCGCTCAGCAGCAGCAGGGGCCGCGAGTGCAGGTGAATGGGCAGCACGTTCTTTGCGAACCCCTGCACCGAGTCCGGGTACGAGCGGTACATCCGCACACTGATGGCCTCCCGCCCCAGCGCCGCCGCCACCCGGCCTCCCCGCGCCTTGAGTCGGCGGGCGAACTGGGTGTCCTCCAGCACCTCCTGCCCCACCAGCGCGTAGCCCCCGGCCGCCTCCAGCGCTTCCCGGCGAAAGGCCATCACCTGCCCGTTGGCCACGCTGGCGGCGGGGTGTGGCAGCGTGATCACCGGATACGGAAAGTACGACAGCACGGCGGCGTCTACCAGCGGGGTCAGCAGCCGTTCGCCGGGCGCGCGGTTGGTCTGACGCGGCTGCACGCTGAGCAGGTCGGCCCCGCTGCGCTCCAGTTCGTGCAAGACCGCTCCAAGTGCCCCCGCGTGCCACGAGACGTCTGCGTCGGTGAAGATCAGCACGTCACCCGAGGCCGCCTTCAGCAGTTGCTGACACGCCCACGGTTTGCCGGTCCAGCCGGGCGGCAGCGCCTCGCCGCGCACCACCCGCGCCCCCAAACGGCACGCGGTCCGGGCGGTGTCGTCCCGGCTGTGGTCGTCGAGCACGATCACCTCGCAGGCGCCCTGGGCCAGTACGCCGGGCAGGGTGTGCGGCAGGTTGTGGGCCTCGTCGCGGGCCGGAATCAGCACCGAAACCCGTGGCCGGTCGGCCGGCAGGGGCCGGGGCTGCAGGCGCGGAAAATGCACCGCGTTGATGAGCAGCACCGCCGCCTTGCTGGCCAGCCAGCCGAAGGCCAGCGTGTGGTACAGCCGTGCTGGGGGCTTCACCGGTCTCCCGTGATCCAGGTGAGCAGGCGGGCAGGCCAGTTCACCGCATCGGTGCCCGTGGCCCGCCCCCGCGCCACGCACAGGTAGCCGGCCAGGGGCTGCTCGGGGTCGCTGGCGCGCAGATCATCGTCCAGCAGCGACAATTCGTGGACCAGCGCCGTTTTCAGGTCGGTGGTCGGCGTCCCGAAGCGCAGGTACGCCTCGGGCCACTGTCCGCCGCGCATCACCACGCGCAGGGCCACCGGAATCAGGGGGACGCTCGCCGTCCGCGCGGTCCAGGCCGCGCCGGGGTGCAGCGTGCCCACGGTACCGGCCGGCTGCACGGCTCCCTCGGGGAAGACGGTCACCCACGCGCCGTCCCGCGCGCTCCGCACAGCCTCCCGCACCCGCCCGGCGTCCAGCGCTCCCATGCGCCGCAGAAAGGGAAAGCGCGTGAGCTGCCGCGCCGTCATCAGCACCCGGAAGTCCGCACCCGCCCACCACGCGACCTCGCGCAGGGCGTAGCCGTCCCACCACGAATGGTGGTTGGGCGCGAGCACGGCTCCGCCGGGAGGCACCGGCCCGCGTATCCATACGCCGCCCAGCCCGGTATGCACGCTGCGGCGAATGCTGTGCTTGAGGAGGGGGGTGGCCCAGCGGGCACGCTCAGGCATGTCTGCCCCGGACCACCCGCGCCAGGCCCAGACCCAGCAGCATGGCCAGCAGCGTGACGGCGGCCTCCAGGTAGTGGCCCACCAGCAGCAGCCCGCCGGGAAGAAAGAAGGCCTCGATGGAGTAGGCGAGGGCAAAATTGATCCGGGGACCGTCCTGCCGTGCCCGCAGGACGCCCGGGCCCAGGCGCGTGATGATCCAGGCAATTCCGCTGCCCACCGCCCACCAGCCCAGGAAGTTCTGAAGCGGCGCACCGGCCCACAACGGATGGGGATCGTTCCACAGCCAGTACCGCTGCGCGGTCATCAGCGGTTCCAGCCCCACGTCCCACAGCGCGAGCAGCAGCCCGGCCAGCCACGCCCGCCCACCCGCGAGCAGCAGGCCCGAGAGGGTCAGCGCGAACCAGCCCAGCGGGACCATCAGCGGCACGCCCAGAATGCGGGGGTCGGGGGCGGTGGCGTAGGAATACACTCCGAACGGAAAGCCCGTGCGGCTGCCCAGCACCTCGGCCGCCAGTCCCAGTCCACAGGCCAGCGCCGCCAGCATCACCGACCGCCGCCAGCCCACCCGCTCGGCGGCGTACAGCAGTGCGCCCACAAACAGCGCCGCGGTACTCGCCAGCCCCAGCACCCCGAAGCCCCCCGGCCACAGCGGCACGGGAATATGCAGCGCGGCGTACAGCGCCACCATCCACATCCACGGACGGGTCTGGGCAAGCAACGCCCGCCAGCGCGCCCGCACCGTCGCCTGAAACCTGCCGCCCAGCGCGTCCCCCGCCAGCGCCAGCACCCCCGAGAGCGGCAGGCCGAGGGCAATCAGGGCCCAGCCTGCCGCCTGACCGGCGAGCACCAGCAGAGCGCCCAGAAAAGCCACGCCCAGGGCGGCAAAGGCGAGCCCGGAGCGCAGCAGGGTGGGGGAGGGGCGGGTCAAGGTCAGGTCCCGGCGTGCGGGGAGGGAAAGGTCCGCTCACGTACCGCCGCGAAACAATGCGGGGGTGGGTTCGCTCCGGTCTGTGGTCGCGCAGCCACGCCCGCCCCCATGCGCCTCACTTCCAGCCCCGTCGGGTCAGGTCCTTGACCAGCACCCGCGCGGCGTTGCGCCCACTGGCACCCATGATGCCGCCGCCGGGGTGGGTGCTGGCGCCGGTCAGGTACATGCCCTTCAGGCCCGGCCACTTGTACTGGCTGGCGCGCATCCACGGGCGGAAGGAGAACATCTGGTCAAAGCTCATTTCCAGGTGCATCACGTTGCCGCGGTGCAGGCCCAGGTTGGTTTCCAGCCACTGCGGCGTCTGGACCAGCTCGCCCACAATGGTGTCGCGGGTGCCGGGGGCGTAGTGCTCGAAGGCGTTCAGGATGTTCTCGCGGGCCTCGGCAGTACGGGTTTCCCAGCTTCCAGAGGACAGCTCATACGGGTAATACTGCGCCCACAGCCACAGCGCCTCGCCGCCGGGAGGAGCCAGCGAGTCGTCCACAGCACTGAAGCTCATGGCGATCAGCGGCGGGTCGCTTGTCGGTTCCCCGGCCAGATACTGCCCGTAGCCCTTCATGAGTTGCTGCTCGTTCTTAATCAGCAGGCCCAGGCCGACGCGGCTGCCGGGTTCGGTGTGGTGGCGGTACTTGACCTGCTCGGACAGGGCGAGGCGCAGCACCATGCCGAAGCCGTTGCCCACCCGCACACTTCTGGCCGAGGCGGGCACGTATTCGTCCGGCAGCGCCCCGGCGGTGGTGAGCACATGCGCTCCCGACACCACGGCGCGGGCGGTGTACGTCTCGCCGTTCTCCAGCCGGATGCCCTGCGCCTTGCCGTCCCTGACGATGATGTCCTTGACGGGTGCATTGACGAAGACCTCGCCGCCGTCGGCCTCAATCGCCCGCTTGAGGGCCTGGGTCAGCCCGCCGCTGCCGCCCTTGGGCCGGGCCACGCCGCCCTCGTGGTACAGCGGATGCCACAGCAAAAACGGCGCGCTGAGGGGATCGGTTGGCGGCGGCCCGCTCTGGGCCGCCATCCACGTCAACGGCGCACGCACCCGCTCGTCGGTGAAGTATTCCCTCGCCACCTCGCCGTAGGGCTTGAGGATGCGCGGCAGTTGCTCCATCCAGTCGCGGCCCTTGCCGGAGCTGACCACCATCTTGCCCATGTCCAGCGGGCCGGGCGCGGAGTTGAACAGGTCGGCCACGCTGCGGGCAAACGGCGTCCAGTCGTTCAGAAAGCGGGTGTACGCCTCACCCTGGCCCGGGAACAGGGCTTCGAGCTCCCGCGCCGTGCGCCCCGCATCCCGGTGGATGAACCACGGGGTCTCGCCGTCGTAGGCGTGGAACATCGGATCGACTTCCAGGTAATGCAGGCCGTGGCGGGTCAGCTCCAGCTCGCGGACCACCGGGGTCATGCGGATCAGGATGTGGGCGCTGCCGCCGTAGTCGAAGCGGTAGCCGGGAACCAGTTCCTCGGTGCTGACCGCCCCGCCCACGATGTGCCGGCGCTCGAACACGCCCACCTTCAGGCCCGCCTTGGCTGCGTAGGCCGCCGTCACCAGCGCGTTGTGGCCCGCCCCCATCACGATCACGTCAAAATCCGGCATGTGGATCAAGTCTGGCATGCGCCAGGCGATACGGAGGGTTGGGAATCCGCCAATGGGCAGATACGCGGAATTCGCCTGCGCCACCCCCTGACAGAGCCGGGTAAGAGCGGCCCTTCTATCCTCTTACTATGTTTGGCAACCGCCGCGTGCCCCCCCACCTCGTCCTCGCCTTCAGCGTGCTGCTGGGGGCCCTTTGCGGGGCCGGCGCCTTCTTTGCGTTTCGCTCGGGCAGCTGGGTGTGGGCCGGGCTGGCGGGCGTGCTGGCCGTGTGGTTCGTGGTGGACGCCGTGCGGGCCTACAGCTGGGTCCAGAACAGCAAACGGCAGACCGCCCCGGCAGCGGGTCAGCGGCGCTGAATTCCGGACGGGGGCGGCTCGGAGAGACCGGGGATCACGCCGGGCCGCCCTTCCCCCCTTGGGGGACCCTCCTGGAAAGGCCGCTGTTGCGGCCTGAGGTCTGCTAGTTTACGTTAAGCTTCACTTATTCCGTCCGCGTTGCGCCGCCCGGTGGCGTAACGCCCTTTGTTGGAGGTCTGCCGCGTGAAATCAATGCGTTACATCATCACCCGTCCCTGCCTGCAAGAGGGCAGCCTGCGTCTCCTCAAATACCTGGAGGACACTTTCCCGCAAAGTGGTCCGGCGATCTTCGTGGACGACAAGGGCGCAGAGCACACCGTGCAGGTCGATACCGAGCGCCGGCGGGTGTGGGGACTGGGCGGGATGTACCACGCGCAGCATCTGGGCGTCAACGACGTGCTGATCATCACCAATCTGGCCCCGGCGCGCTATCAGGTGGAGGCCATCGTCAAGCCGCACGCCCCGCCCGCCGCGCCGCGCCGCGAGGAGGCCCGCGCCGCAGAAACGCGGCGGGTGGTGGTCAACTCGACCGCCCACGTGCGCGAGGTCCGCACGCGTGAGCTGCCCGCCGAGCCGCAGACGGCCCCGGCCGAGCCACAGGGGGCCGAACACCACGTTTCCGAGCAGCCCGTGGCCGAGAACCGTATGCCCGAGAACCGAGTGGTCGGGCCGCGCCTGAGTGCGCCGGCCGTCACCCCCGCGGCAGGATCGCCCGAAGCGCGGATCACCGAGCACCGGCCCGCCAGCCCGCGCCCTGCCCCCGCGCAGCCCGCGCCGATGCCGGTCACCGCGTCCGCGCGGACCACGGAAGTTCCCCGTGCGCCCGAGCAGCCGCGGGTGGTTGCCGAAAAAGCCGTTCCGGTACCCATTCCCCGCCCCGCCGCCATCCCGGAGGGAGCGGCCCAGGAGAACGGGGCACAGGAAGCCAGGGCACAGCTGGCCGAACTCGCCCGCCTGACCGGCTACCGTCTGGAACAGCTGGGCGGCGTGGTGCGCCTGAGCGCCGAGCTGGGCGCACACGGGTACTCGGTGCTGGTGGCGCTGGATGACGACGCCCGGCGCAGCCCGGACTGGAAGGAAACGGCCGACTACCGCGTGCTGCTGACCACCGAGACCGAGCGGCCCCAGGGCGTGTCGCGCCTGACCCGCGAGGCGCTCGCCGCCCTGATCGAGCATGCCCACCTGGCCCCGCTGTCGGCGGTGGACCTGCGCGGGTACTGGAAAGCGGGCAACGTGGACCTGGATTCCGCCGCGAGCGTCGCGGAACTGGTGAGCGCACACCTCGCGCAGCGCGGGGCCTTCAGCTTCGTGCTGCTCACGCTGGCGCAGCAGCCGGCCCACACCGTGATCAGCGTGCCGCGCCTCGCCGAGCGCCTGGGCAGCGGCGTGAACCTCGCCGAGCTGAGCAGCATCCTGGAAACGCTGTCGCGCGCGCCGTTCCTGGCCCTGACGCCGCTGCCCGGCGGCCAGTACCTGCTGCGCGTGGGTATGGGCGAGCTGCTCGCCGATCTGGCCGAGTATGCCGAGGGAGTGGGCCGCCGCGTCAGGGTCCCCGCCCGCGACAAAATGCTGGTTTAACAAAGTGCTGGTCTAATCGCTGCCCGCCAGCCCTCACCTTCTGTGTCTCACCGCGCCCCTAGACTGGCGCGGTGAGTGCTGTTTGTGCCCCCCTGCCCGGCCTGAGGGCTGCGCTGCTGGCGTGGTTTGATGCTGCCGGGCGCGACCTGCCATGGCGGCACGGGAAGGAGGGCCAGCGTGAGCCGTACCGCGTGTGGGTGGCCGAGATTCTGCTGCAGCAGACCCAGGTGGTCCGGGGGCTGCAGTACTACGGCCGTTTTCTGCAGGCGTTTCCGACGGTGGAAGCGCTGGCCCGGGCACCCGTAGAGGACGTGCTCAAGGCCTGGGAGGGCTGCGGCTACTACGCCCGCGCCCGGCTGCTGCACCGGGCCGCGCAGCAGGTGGCGGCCTCGGGCTGGCCCAGCGGATATGACGGCTGGCGGGCCCTGCCCGGCGTTGGGCCGTACACCGCCGCCGCCGTGACCAGCCTGGCGTACGGGGAGCGCCGCGCGGTGAGTGACGGCAACGTGCGCCGGGTGCTGTCGCGGCTGTACGGCGAGGCCCGGCCCACCGACGCCTGGGTGCAGGCGCGGGCCGACGCCCTGCTGGACCCGGCGCGGCCCGGCGCGTGGAACGAGGCGGTGATGGATCTGGGCGCGACCGTCTGCACGCCCAGGAACCCGCGGTGCCCCGAATGCCCGCTCGTGGCCCACTGCGCCGCGTGGGCGGGCGGCACCCCCACGGCCTTCCCGGCTCCGAAAGTGCGTGCGGCGGTACGGGCGGTCACCGCGGTGGCTGTCCTGATCGGTGATCCGCAGCAGGCAGTGCTGGAGCGGCGCGGCGGCGGGTTGCTGGGTGGCCTGTCGGGCCTGCCGATGCGTGAGGTCGCCCCCGGCGAGTCGCTCGCGCAGGCCCTGCAGGCGCTGTGTGAGCGGCTGGGCGCCCAGTCCGGCGAGCCGCTGGGTCAGGTCACGCACCGCATGACCCACCGGGAGATCACGCTGCACGTGTACGCCGCGCACGCGCCGTTGCCGCGTCTGGAGGTGGCGGAGGCGGCCCTCTCCCGGCTGGACCACAAGGCGCTGGCGCTCTGGAACGTCCGGCACGCCGGTCTGTTCGCCGGTGCCTGAGGCCGTTCATTCATTTGAGGGACGCTCCGGCCGGGTGGCCGCGCTACACTGACCGCGTCTATGAAGGCCAAGCCCGTCAACGTCGCCCTGAGTACCCTGCAAAAAACGCGGAGTGCGGCGCGTGGAGCGCTGCTGTGGGGCTACGAGCAGCGTCTGGCGCGTGAAGTGGGGGAGGGCGGCAAGCTGCCCCGGCACCTGGGACTGATTCTGGACGGCAACCGCCGGTACGCGCGGGCGAGCGGCATGCAGCGCGAACTCGGTCACTCCTTTGGGGCCGACAAGGCGCACGAGGTCTTGCAGTGGTGCCTGGAACTGGGCATTCCCGCCGTGACCATCTGGGTGCTGTCCACCGACAACACCAGCCGTGACCCCGAGGAGATCGCGCACATTCTGGGCCTGCTGCAGCGCGAGGCGCTGAACCTCTCGACCGATCCCCGCATTCATGCCAACCGGGTGCGGGTGCGGGCCATCGGGCAGCACACTGCCTTTCCTGCCCATGTGCTCGACGCCCTGCGTGAACTGGAGGCCAGGACCGCGCACTACGACGGCATGCGCCTGAACATCGCGGTGGGTTACGGCGGGCGCGAGGAGATCGTGGACGCGGTCAAGCTGCATCTGGCGTCCCAGGCCGACGCCGGAATGACGCTGGAAGCCGCCGCCGCTGCCCTGACCCCGGACGACATCAGCGCGCACCTGTACACCGCCGACACGCCCGATCCGGATTTCATCATCCGCACCAGCGGCGAGATCCGGCTCTCAGGCTTCATGCTGTGGCAGAGCGTGTATTCCGAATACTACTTCTGTGACGTGTACTGGCCGGGCTTTCGCCGGGTGGACTTTCTGCGGGCGTTGCGGGACTTTCAGGGCCGGGACCGCCGCTTCGGCAAGTAGGAACAGACCCTTCCTTCAGCCGGCGGTCATGTGGCCGCCTGCAGCCGGAACGGGGGCGGGGCCGGTTGCATGATCCGGCGGCGCCGGTTCTCTGCCCGGGTCATCCGGGGCGGGTGGCCGCTCTGCGCCGCTGCCCGTGGCCCAGCCCCTACGCTTCGCGCTGTCCCGTGACCCAGTAGCGCACGCGCTCGGCGACGTTTTCCATGTGGTCGCCGACCCGTTCCAGGCTGCGGCCCACCCGCATCAGCATCAGCGCCTTGGAGATGTTGCGGGGATCTTCCAGCATGTACGTCACCAGCTCGCGCTGAATCTGCTCGTACAGGTCGTCCACCTCGTCGTCCATCTCGATGGTGCTCTCGGCGCGGGTCACGTCCCGGTCGGCAATGGCCGTGCGCAGGTTCTGGCTCATCTCGCCCAGGCGTTCGAGCATGCGCGACAGGTTGACGTAGCGCTTGAGGGCCGGGGCCTGGGCCAGCTCGGCTCCGTCCTCGGCCACGTGCACCACGTAGTCGCCCATGCGCTCGATGTCCGAGAGGCTCTTGAGAATCAGCGCCACCATGCGCAGGTCGCGGGCCACCGGCTGGTGCCGCGCGATGATTCGCAGGCACTCGGCCTCAATCTGCGCTTCCTGAGCGTCCACCTCGCGGTCCAGGGCACGCACCTCTTCCAGGCGCTCGACCGCCTCGTGCAGCAGCACCTCGGCGGCCACCGGCATCATCCGTTCAACTGTGCCCAGCATGTTCAGCGCGCCGTTGAGGACGCTTTTCAGATCATTTTCAAGAACTTCACGCATGCAGACTCCTGGAGGCAAACTAGCATCTGGTGGATCGGGAAACGGGCGGAGGGTGGGGGCGGTGACGGGGCGCGGCGTGAAGCGGGGAATGGAGTCAGACGCCGCGCCCCCGCGGCCGTGGTGTGGCGCGGCTGCCCCTCACCCGAGCCCCCCCACGCCCGGCAGGGTGAAGCAGAAGGCGTTGCGCCCGTCGACCCGCGTGGCCCAGGCCTGTCCCCCCCAGCCGTGGACGATGCTGCGGACGATGTACAGCCCCATGCCGCTGCCCTGGCCCGGCGCCGACGCGCCGCGCGTGTGCGCCTGAAACAGGCTGTCGGTCTCGGGAATGGGTGGGCCGTGGTCGAGCACACTGACCTCGACCCAGCTGCCGCGTGCAGCGGTCTGCACCTCGACCGCCTCGCCCGGCGGGCCGTATTTCAGGGCGTTCTCGATCAGGTTGAGCAGCACCTGCAGCAGCTTGTCGGGGTCGGCGCGCACCAGATGGTCCGGCCCGAAACTCAGCGCGGCTCCGCGCGTGTTCAGTTCGCTGTCCAGCAGACGCCCGGCACGCGCAAAGGCCTCGGCCAGGGGCAGGGTGCGCGCGCGGGTGGGCCGGAACCCCACGGCAAGGTCCTCGACGAGGCGGGCAAGACGGCCGGTTTCCTGCAGTCCCTGGCGCACGAAGTTCTGCGACAGCTCGCGCGGCATGTCGTACTCCAGGGCCTCCAGTACGCCGCGCAGCGCCGCGACCGGCGTGCGGAACTCATGCGACAGCACGGCGGTCGCCTCGCGCAGCTCGGCCTCGCGGCGGCGGTGCTCGGTCACGTCCTCCACCACCAGCGCCGCGCTCCCGCCCGCCCCGTCATGCATGGCCGCGCAGCGCAGGGTGCGTCCCCCGACCTCCAGTTCCAGCTCGCCGCCGCGCTCGATCAGCGCCTCCAGGCTGTGGCGCCTTACCACCTCCAGCACCGGGCGGCCCACGGCGCGTTCCTGCGGCACCCCCCACAGCCGCGCCGCCGCCGCGTTCACGCGCGTGACCACGCCGTTCTGGCACAGCAGCACGGCCTGGGGCAACAGGTCCATCCAGCGGTCGGGCAGGGTGGTCGCGCCCACCTGACTCCCGTCTGCCCGCGCCGCGCGGTCCGGCCCATTCACGCCGTTTCCGTCCACGGACGCATGCGGTAGCCCTTGCCGCGCACGGTTTCCAGAAAGCCGGGTCGCCCCGGATCGTCGCCCAGGTGGGCGCGCAGCTGCGTGATGTGCTGGTCCACCGTGCGCTCTCCGCCCAGGAAGTCCGCGCCCCAGACCCGGTCGAGCAGTTCGCTGCGCGAGTAGACCCGGCCCACATGCTGGGTCAGGAACGCCAGCAGGTCGAACTCCCGGCGGGTCAGGTTCAGGCGCTGTCCCGAGACGCGGGCCTCCGCAGCGGCCAGATCCACCTTCAGGGGACCGTTGCTCAGGGACTGGGGGGTGTCCGGCAGGCTGCGGCGCAGCAGGGCGCGCACCCGCGCCACCAGCTCCGCCGCGCCGAAGGGTTTGGTCAGGTAGTCGTCCGCGCCGGTTTCCAGGCCCTCGACCCGCTCGGTTTCGGCGGCGCGCGCCGTGAGCATCAGCACCGGCATGCGGCGCAGTTCGGGGTCGCCGCGCAGCCGCCTCAGAAAGTTCAAGCCACTCTCGCCGGGCATCATCCAGTCCAGGACCAGGGCGTCGGCCCCGCTCAGGGCCTCGGTGGCCCCCGCCGTGGAGGGCAACGCCGTAACGCGCAGACCGGCCCGCTCCAGGTGAAAGCGCAGCACATCCCGCACCGTTTCCTCATCCTCGATGACAACGACGTGGCTCATTGCTCCTCATTCTGAGCGGTCAGGTCAGGGAGATGTCAGCCTTCCGGGGTGGGGGCCGGGGCAGGCTGCCCTGCTCCCAGCTCCCGGACCCCGGCGCGCAGGGTATCGAGCTGTTCCTGCAGTTCGCCCGCACGTGTCCGGGCCGCGTCCAGTCGGCGCTGCTCCTGCTCGGTAAAGCGGGTATAGGGGCTGATCGCGTCGCGCAGCCGGGCGTCGGCGCGTTCCTGCTCGCGCTCGTATTCGCGCCGGACGATGGTCTCCAGCACCTCCCGCAGCTTCTCGACCTTGTGGCGCAGGCTGCGGTGGGCCTGCAGCCGCCGGTTGGGCAGCACGAACAGTCCCAGGCTGCCCAGCGTGAGGCCCGCGAGGATGCCGCCGGTAAAGTCCAGCGCCGAGGCGCCGATCAGGGCGCCCAGGCCCGCGCCGATGCCGATGCCGCCCGCCAGACCGCCCACCGCGCCCTGCATGGCTTCCTGAGCGTCGCGGCCCAGTTGCCGGGCCAGCTCGTTCTGGGTGACATTCTCCAGATGGTCGTGGGCGCTGCCGGCAATGCCCTGCAGCAGCGCGCCCCGGTCGTAGGAAAAGCGGGTGCGGGCCACCTCGCTGCTCGGCTGGCGGCGAATCAGAAAGGCCTGCACGTCTTCCCAGAAGTGCAGGTTGGCCTCCACGAAACGGTCGATCATGCTGCCGAACTGCCGGTCAATGGCGTCGGGCAGGTCCGCGACCGCCTCCTGCCGGAACTGCTCTTCAATCTCGCGGCTGTTCAGCAGCCCGCGCAGGTTGCCGAAGCGCAGTTTGTCGTCGATAAAGCGGTCGGCCCGCACCTCGAACTCGGACAGCAGGCGCGAGACGCGGTTGAGCTGTCCGTCCAGTTCGCCCAGCATGGTCACGCGGTGGTGTTCGCGCTGGTCTTCCAGATCGCGCAGGATGCGCAGGTCCTCGGCGAGCGTCTGCCGGGCGGCCTCGGCCCGCGCCACCTCGCCGGACAGCAATTCGGTCGCCGTGCCCAGCGGACTTTGCAGCTTCAGCCGGGCACGTTCTGTTTCCGACAGGCGAGACTTCAGCACTTCCCGCAGCGCCGAGAAGCCGGGGTCGCCTCCGCGCTGCTCGCTCCGCGCACTGATCAGCACGACCGGCGGGGTCAGGCCGAGTACGCCGCGCGCTCCGGTTTCCACGAACTCGCGCACCTGCTCTTTTTGCTCGGGGGTCTCGAGCAGGTCGGCCTTGTTCACCACCATCACCACCGCGCGGCCCCAGCGGGCGGCCAGCGCCAGAAACTGACGCTCGGACTCGGTGAAGGGGCGGTCGGCACTGGTCAGAAACAGCAGCAGGTCGGCGCGGGGCAAGAAGCCCTCGGTCAGCGCCTGATGCTGGCGGATGATGGCGTTGGTTCCCGGCGTGTCCACCAGCGCCACCCCCTCCAGACTGGGCAGCGGGTAGGTCAGGCGGCTGACAAAGGGGTCGCGCGTCGGTTCCATCTGGCCCGGCGTCTCACCGTGAACCAGCACGTAGATGCGGTCGGTGGTGGGCGTGACTCCTTCGGGCAGCACGGCGGCACCCAGCAGGGCATTGACGAAACTGCTTTTTCCCGCATTGAATTCGCCGACGACCACCAGCAAGAAGGTCTCGTCCAGGGTGCGGGCCGCGGTGCGGGCGTGCTCCACGGCCTCGGGCGGCGCTCCCTGGGTTTCCAGAAAGGCCTGCAGATCGGCGAGCAGCGCCCGCTCACGCGACAGCAGCTCCTGAACGCGGCTGGACACAAGCGTGGACACGGACATGACGGCAGTGTAGGGCCTGCACGCAGGCGGGCACGTGGAGGCTCAGGACTTCTTGAAGATGTTCAGTTGGCCGAGATCTTGCCGAGGTTGGTGGGATACACCGAGATGGTGTAGGTACCGGCAGCGCCAGGCAGCCGCAGGGTGGTGCCGCCGACCTTGCGGGTGGTGGCGAGGTTGAGGGTGACGCTGTTGACCGGGTTGACGGCCGAGGCGGGCAGACCGTTGGCCGCGGTGTAGGTGAACATGGTGTAGGTGTTGTCGGTGGGGGAGGTGGTGGTAAAGCCGGTGGTGGCCGTGGTGGGGGCAATGTAGTCGGAGAGGATGTTGGGGGTATTGCTGGTGGGAACGATGGGAGGGGTGGCGGGGGGGCCTCCTCCCAACCCAGCCGCAATGGTCCCCCGGTACTCGGCAAGAACCCAGGTGTCTCCGTTGGTGGCGTCCAGGCCGGGGCTTCTCCAGCTTCCCGTGCCGGTGCCCGAGACCCACACCGAGCGCTTGACTGGGTAGTACGCGAGGAACCGGTACGCTCCCCCCGCCAGTTCGGGCGGCAGGACCATTGCCAGAATGGGATCGGTGCCCACCAGCCAGCTGTTTCCCCCCGCCGGCTTCTGGGTCAGCGACGTGCCCGTCATGGTGATCGTCTGCCCCGGCGGATACACGTACCACGCCTCCCTGAGCTTCCCGGAAATCAGCTGCTGAGCGTTCAGCAGTTCCTGTTGCAGCTCCGCACGGCTGCTGGACTGGGCGGAGGCCTGGCTGCCCTGCGTAAAGAAGCTCACGAGTGCCGTCAGCACGATGCCGATCAGGGCCATCGCGACCAGCATTTCCAGCAGCGTGAATCCCGCCTGTGTGAGGCGTTTCATTGGGGCCTCAGCACATCAAGGGTCAGGGCCACGTCCTGGGCCCCGATGACCTGCGTGGTTCCCGTGCCGGTGCCCGACTGCACGGTGACGCGGCGCAGGATCGGAACGGCGCCACTGGTCAGGGTGGCATTGGAGGAGGCCGTGCAGGTGGCCGAGGTGGACGTCTTGAGGTCATTCACGGGAGCGGAGGTCGCGGGGCTGGCCACCGTACCATCCTGCTTGATCGGCTCTGCCCGCGTACTCAGGTTGATGAACTTCACGGTGTATCCGGCTGGAACGGTCATGCTGGGGGCACAGGCCTTGTCGTAGTTGCTCGCGACCGTCCAGGCGCCCCGCACGCTTTCCATAACCTGCTGCACGCCGGTCGTGGTGTCCAGCTGCCGCTGTGCCTGCCGGTTCAGATTCAGGGACCCGGTCAGGGTGGCGGTCAGAACGGCGGTCAGGATTCCCAGCAGGCCGATGGCGACCAGAACCTCGATCAGGGTAAAGCCCTGCTGCGCGGCCCCGGCGTGGGTGCTTGTGCGGTGGGTCATCTACGACCCCGCCGCCGTCAGAATGACCTTTCCCGTCACGCCGACAATTCTGATCTCGAGATCATTGATTCCGCTCACGGGACTCCTGAGGGTATAGACGCTTCCCGTCGCTCCTGCGCCCAGCTCACCGTAGGGAGCCTGATACGTGACGTTCGTCGTTGTGCCGCTGCCACAGGTCGTCTTGCAGATCACCCTGACGTTGTTCGGCAGGGTCTTGGTGACCGTATCGACCTTGTAGGTGGTGTTGCCCGCACTGCCGGGCAGTACCAGAACAATATCCGTACTGCCCCGCTGCGCCTGCGACCGTGCCCAACGGAGGTCGGTGGCGACCTGGGTGGCGGCTTCACGCAACTCTGCCGTGCGGATGCTCTTGATCAGGTTGACGCTGAAAATGCCCATCAGAATACCGATGATGGCCAGCACCACCAGAATTTCCAGGAGGGTAAAACCCTGGGCCCGCATCAGTACTGCCCCGCCGTCGCCTGTTTCCAGGTCAGATTTGCCAGACGCTTCTGGGTGTTGCTGGCGTCTGCACCCTGCCAGACCATCACGATGGGGGAAGAGGGAATGATGTCCTTCTTCAGCCGGTTGTCGAACGAGAAGTCATCGCCGTAGCCGTTGGTAAAGGTGACTGTGGTTCCGCTCAGCCCCGCGACCCCGTTCAGGCCGTAGCGGTTTTCCACGACGCTGCCGATGACATGGCGCGAGCCCTGCATCCGGCGGCTGCTGTAATTTTCAACGTTGAAGGCTCCCCGGCTCGCCATGATCGCGGCGTGGTACGTGGCCTCGGCCTGCGTGAACTTGCTCATCACCACGTCGTTGTTGGGAGCGAACAGGCCCAGGGCGTTGACCGGTTCGGCGTTGCCGGTCTTGGGACAGCCCGCCTGGGCGTTGCTGTTGGCGCAGGGGGTGTTGGACATGGTCAGGTCGGTGTCCAGCGTGATGCCCTGTTTGGCCGTCACATTGATCTTGGCAAACGAGGCCAGGGCGGGCGGCATCTTGCTGACGTCTGCCGTCATGCTGGTGTTGGTCCGGAGCGGTCCGGTCACGTTGGCGTCCGAATCGCTGTAGATCACACCGTTAAAGGTGATTCCGGTCGATGCCCAGCCGTTGCCTTTCTTTTCATACAGAATCTTGTCGGGGCCAAAGCGGTATTCCCGGGAGTCGTTGACGATTTTCGGGCGAATGTAGTAGTACGTCTTGCCGCCAGAAATGGTGGTGGTGCGGTGACCGTCGGGCCAGGTGTCGTAGGTGGACTTGTCGATCTCCAGCCATTTTGACTGGTCGTACGTCCCGGACTCCTCCTGCTTCTTGATCCGGATGTACTGGTAGGTGGGGTTTGGTTCGGTCCACGCGGATTTGGCGGCGTTGTAGGTGGTGAGCGGATTGCCGTCGCTGTCTCCGGCCACGAGTTCCACACCGCTTTCCTTACCATCCAGCACCAGACCGCTCGTCACCGCATCCGTCTGCTGGTTATCGCTGTTCAGGAGCAGCGGAACATAGCTGTCGGTGAAGGTGACGGCGTTGGTTCCGGTATCGGCGAAGGTCGTGCCCTGAGCCATCATCTTGGCCTTGAGGCTGGCGTTGATCGCGTCGACCCCGGCGCCGGCACTCGCGGGTTTGATCAGCGTGTTCAGGCCGCCGTAGAAACCCGCGCCGTCGCCCTTGGTGCAATCGGTGCCCGCGGGAGCCGACGAGGCTGGAAAGCTGGTACAGCCCACACTCTTGACCTTGCCCTTGAAGGCGGCCCGGTTGATGTTAAAGAGCATACGGATTTTCTGGTTCGTGAAGAAGTCGCCGTCAATGGTGTCGTTGTAAAAACCACCGTCGGCAGCCGGCCACTCGTTGATGAACAGCACGTTCTCGAACGGATTGGGCACCGTGATCTCGAACCACCAGTCGCCGTCGGTGGTGCGGGTCGCCTTCAGGTAGCGTGTTCCGCCGCCCGCGTCTCCCTTCACGGACGCGCTGGTGGCTCCCAGGTAGAACCTGTAGCGGCGCTCGGTCAGTTTCACCACGCGGATGGGCCGGACGTCGTATTTGACATTGCCCACCGTCACATTGTTGAGGCTGTTCGCCCACCAGTTCAGCAGTTCCGTGCGGCTGGCGGTGCTGGACGGACGTTCGGAGGCAGGCAGCTGGTTGTAGGCCACCGATTTGACGCCGTCGGCCAGGATGCCGTAGGAGGCCGGGGTGGGCGCGGCCGTGGCCACGCACTGCACGGCGAGCGGAAAGACGTCCGCGTCTCCGGCTTCCCGGGGGGTGGCGAAGTCGCTGGTGGACACCCAGGGATTGGTCGCGCCCGCCTGCCCGCAAAACGCCTTGGCGTCGTCCTCCACGGTTTGTGGGTCGGTCCCGGAGGCCATCTGGAGGTTGGTAACACTCTTGCCACTCGCGTCGGTCACGTTGGTGGTCAGGATGTTCTGGAAGTCCCGGAGGCGGCTGCGGACCATGCTGATGCTCGATTCTGCGGCGTACTGCGCCCGCAGCGCCGCCGCCTGATCGGCGGTGTTCTGCCGGCTGCCCAGTCCCAGGCGCAGCGAGGCGGCGAGCAGGCCCGAGAGCAGCAGCAGCATGAACAGGACGACGAGGACCATCGTCACTCCCTGAGTGGACTGCGTACGATTCATGGTTCCAGTGTGCCCGGACGCCTGTGGCGAAACCATTACCCGAATGGGGCCAGCTTCCCCCCCAGATGTGGGGGACCGCGCGCCGCCGGACAGGGGGCCAGCTTCTCCACACAAGGCCACTTTACTTTTCACAGCATCCGGGTACAGTGTCGGACGTGACTTGGCTCAAGCCGGTGGATATTGACAGCGCGGCGCAGGCGTCGTTCGGCGCCTTCGTGCAGGATCTGGAGGCGCGGCTGGCCGACCCGGCCACCGACCGCAACGTGCTGGTGCGTGGAGTGCTGGCCCAGGCCATGTATGGACGCTCCTACGAGGCGCTGCAGGCGGACGCCCCCCTGGCCGCCCTGAACCTCGACGCGCGGAACGTGACCTTTGAGGCCGAGTACTACCTGACGACCGACACCGAGAAATTCCAGCGGGTCAAGCCGCTGCTGTGGCTGTGGAAGATGGCCGACCTGACCCCGCTGGGCCAGAACCCGGTAACCGGCATTCCGCTGCGCCGCGTGCTGGCCGGCCACATCTTCAAACGGGTGGGGCGCAACTTCAAGTGCTGGCAGAATGTGGAATTCAGCGTGGGCTACAACATGGAAGTCGGGGATGACGTGGTGGTCCACCGCCACGTGCTGCTCGACGACACGGGCGGCATCGAGCTGCACGACGGAGCCAGCATCAGCGATTACGTCAACATCTACAGCCACACCCACAGCGTGCTTGACGGTCCGGACGTGACCCTGCGCCGGACCGTGATCGGGCGCGGCGCGCGCATCACCTACCACAGCACGGTGCTCGCGGGCAGCGTGGTCAGCGACGACGCCATGCTGGCGACCCACGCGCTGCTGCGCGGCGACATCGAGCCGCACGGCATCGCCATGGGGCTGCCCGCCCGGACCACCCGCCTCAAGCTGCGCGACCCCGGAGCCCTGGACGTGATGGTCGACTCCCGCACCCGCCCGCTCGATCCAGGGCGCAAGGCCAATCCGCAGTTTCCGGACCCCACGCCCAACCAGACCCGCAAGCCGGACAGCCAGGAGCCGCAGCCCAAGCTGATCGTGGGCGAGCGCTGAGGCGCCCAACAGCGACCTCACCCCAGGGTGCGGGCCGGCTTCACTGCATATCACTGTGCCTGGGGCCGGCCCGCACCGCTGCCGGGCTTAAATCCTGGGTTTAAAGTTCGGTGGTCTCGCCGGGTTCCAGAATGCGGACCTCCACGCCCTGCGCCGCCCGCTTGAACTCCTGCGGGTCGCCGGTGAGCGGGGGAAAGGTGCCGTAGTGCATGGGAATGGCCACCCGGGGGCGCAGCAGTTCCAGCGTGCGCGCGGCCTCCTGGGGCCCCATGGTGTAGTGGTCGCCGATGGGCAGCAGCGCGGCGTCGAGGCCGTGGTCGCCGATCAGGCGCATGTCGGAGAACAGGCAGGTGTCGCCGGCGAAATAGACGCGCTGGCCCCCCAGTTCCACGATCAGGCCGGTGGGCATGCCGCCGTAGGTGCCGTCGGGAAAGGAGCTGCTGTGCCACGCCGGAGTCAGGGTGACGCTGCCCCATGCGGCGCGGTAGGTGCCGCCGATGTTCATGCCAATGGCACCTGCGGCGCCGTGTTTCTGGGCATACCCGGCGATCTCGGCGGTGGCGATCAGGGGCACGCCGGCCTTGCCGAAGGCCAGGGCATCACCCCAGTGGTCGCCGTGGGCATGGCTGATCAGCACGGCGTCTACCCCCCATTCCAGCGCTTCTTCCAGCGTGATGGGCGAGCTGGGGTTGCCGGTGATGAAGGGATCAATCAGGAGGCGCTGCTCGCCGTGCTGAAACAGGAACGTGCTGTGGCCCAGAAAACGAATGTTCATGGTGGACTCCTGAAAGCGGTTGAAGATAAACGAGGGATGAAGAGGCGAGCGTGGCGGCCCGCAACGGCGATGCTGTCGGCAGCGAGGCGACCTGCGCCCGCTCGGCAGGACACCGTATAGTAGGCGGCGCAGCACTCTGTAAAGCCCCCCGTTTCCCCAAGGAGTTTTTTAACCTCATGCCCACCCCCTTCGGCCAGGTGAATGTTCAGGACGTTCTGGACATTGTGCTGGTCGGATTCCTGGTCTACCAGGGCTACCTGCTGGTGGCGGGCACGCGGGCCGTGAACGTGGTGCGCGGCATCCTGGTGTTTGCGGGGGTCTGGGTGGCGGCGCAGCTGCTGGGCCTGACCACCCTGAGTTACCTGCTGGGCCGCGCCGGAACGGTGGGCATCTTTGCGCTGCTCGTTCTCTTTCAGCCGGAGCTGCGCGCCGCGCTGGAGCGGGTGGGCCGCCCACGGGGACGCGACATCAGCGCCAGCGGGGCGGCCCTGCAGGACCTGGCCCGCGCCATGGAGCGGCTCGCCGAGCGCAAGACCGGCGCGCTGATTGCCATCGAGCGCCGCACGCCGCTGGGCGAGTATGCCGAGACCGGCGTGAATCTGGACGCAGTGGTCAGTGTGCCGTTTCTGGAGGCGCTGTTCGCGCGCAACGCGCCGCTGCACGACGGCGGCGTGATCCTACAGGGCTCGCGGGTCATTGCGGCGGGGTGCCTGTTTCCGCTGCAGGCGGCCGACGGCACCTACCGCCGTTATGGCACGCGCCACCGCGCGGCCATCGGGCTCTCGGAGCTGACCGACGCGGTGGTGCTGGTCGTCAGCGAGGAGCGTGGCAGCATGAGAATCGCGCTGGGCGGTCAGCTGGGGCCGGACCTGAACGGCACCGAACTGCGTGAGCAGCTGCGCACGCTGGTCTACGACCATCCCTTTTCCTCACAGATGCCCGCCCGGGACGGCACAGAGCGGTCGCCGCGCAGGACCGAAACGCCGGTGGACCTGGGCAGCAAATCCCACGAGGAGCGGCTGTGAGCACGCCCTCCCCGTCCGGGCCGGGCCGCTGGGCCTCCGCGCGGCGCTGGCTGGAGCCGCGGTATGTCTGGGGGCGCAGCACCCACAACCTGGGAGCCAAACTGCTGTCGGCGGTGGTGGCCGTGACCCTGTGGTTCGTGGCGACCGCCGACCGCCGCGCCAACGTGGAGCAGGGCTACGACGTGCCGGTCACCGTGCGCGACACCACCGGCGGCCGGGGGGAGGGCACCCGCGCCACCAGCGACCTGAACCCGGCAACCGTGCGCATCACCCTGGCGGGACGGCCCGAGCGGCTGCGTGAGCTGCGCGCCGAGAACATCGAGGCCATTGTCGACGTGACCGGCGTGCCCGAGGGCAGCTTTACCCGCCCTGTGGCGGTGGCTGCGCCGAACGGCACCGCGGTCAGCCGCAAGTCCCCCGACACGGTGCAGGGCTTCGTGGACACCCAACTGGTCCGCACGCTGCCGGTCACGCTCAGCGTGTCCACGCCGCCGGACACCAGCCTGCCGCGCTACAGCGTCTCGCCGAGCGAGGCGACCGTGACCGGGCCGGGCCGGGTGGTCTCGGCGGTGCAGCAGGTGGTGACCAGTCCGGTGTTGATGCGGGCCGCTTCTGAACAGGAAGCGCCGCTGATTGCCCTGGACGACGCCGGCCAGCCGGTCCAGGGCGTTCAGCTCAATCCGTCCACGGTGACGGTGCGCCGCCTGGATTCCGGCGAGCTGCCGGTCAAGGCCCTGCGCGTGACCCTGAACGATCCTCCGGCAGGCCTGCGGGTCACGTCGCGCAGCGTGCAGCCCAGCACCGTGCGGGTGGTCGCCGCGCCGGATCTGCTGGCCCGTCTGCGCGAGATCAGCGGCACCGTGACCTACCGCGCGGGCACCTACACGGCCCCCGTGCAGCTGGAGCTGCCCGACGGCGCACAGGCGCTGGAGAACGTCAGCGTGCGCCTGACGGTGCAGCCGGTCACCCCGGCCCCCACCCCCCAGACTCCGTGAGGCCGGGTTCGATGAGGACAGGATAAGTCCGGAAGCGATTCCAACTGTTGATTGCATCAATCACGCGTCAGGCCGGCGTCGTATAGTGGCGCCATGATGTGGAGGAACGGCCACATGGTTCGGTGATTGCCCCGGTGCTGACGCTGCCTGCCCTGACCGCCCACGATGCGGGCTGGACCGGCTGGGAGGAGCGGGTGCGGCTGATGGTGCGCCCCCGGCGCTTCGAGCATGTGCAGCGGGTCGCCGACCTTGCCGCCCAGATCGCCCAGGCGAACGGGGCGGATGTGTGCCGGGCCTACGCCGGAGGAATTCTGCACGACATAGCCCGCGACATGCCGGACACCGAACTGCTGCGCCTGGCGCCGCCCGAGTGTTCCATCGACAGCCTGCATCCCCTGGCGCTGCACGGGCGGGCTGGGCGGGCGCTGCTGTGCCGCTGGGGTTATGACGATCCGGTGGTGCTGGAGGCCGTTGAGGACCACACCACCGGGCCGCGCGGCGGCAATCCGGTGGCCGCGTGTATCTACATCGCCGACGTTTCCGAACCCGGCCGGGGCGTGAACGCCGACATCCGAGAGCTCGCCCTGCACGACCTGAACGCGGCGCTGGAACGCGCCATCGTCTCCAAGGTGACCTACCTGCAGGGCAAGGGCATCCAGGTGCATCCGCGCACCTTGCGCTCGTATCAGGACCTGCCGTGCAACCAGGGCCACCGTGCCGACCCGCATCTTGCCCCGCCCCCAGCGTGATGTTCCTGTGAAAAGACCCTCCGCTCCGCGGCCCGTGGCCGCTTCCCGCTCTGTGCCGTCCCGCTCCATCGCCGGGCTGCGGGCGCTGCAGGCCTTTGGCCTGAGTCTGGCGGCGCTGACCCTGGGGGGCCTGCTGTTTCTGCGGGGGGCCGGGGGGGCTTCCGGCATGGGCACGCTGCCCGGTCAGGAACCCCATTTTACCGTGCTGATCGCCGGGCGGGACATCGTGTACTGCTATTACCGTCAGCCGTGCAAGGACCAGGACCAGCGCCAGGGCCTGCTGCAGCCGCCCAACACCGACACGCTGATGCTCGTCAAGGTGGACGGTCCGCGCGTGCGCGTGTTGAACATTCCCCGCGACACCAACGTGGGGCCCTTTGACCCTTACAGCTCGCCCAGTGCCCAGAAGGTGAACAGCCGCTACTTCTCGGGGGGACCGCAGGCCCTGACCCGGGCGGTGGAGACCATCACCGGCGAGCGGGTCGACGCCTACGTGATTGTCCGGACCGACTACGTCGAGCGGGTGATCGACGCGCTGGGCGGGCTGGACGTGACCGTACCCGAGGGCGGCATCGAATGGGTGGACCAGGCCGCCGGGGTGGACTTCAAGCTGGCGCCGGGCGAACATCACCTGGAGGGCGATCAGGCGGTGTTGTTCCTGCGCGTCCGCAAGGGCTTTGGTGACGATTACGGGCGCATTGACCACCAGAAACAGGCGCTGACCCAGCTGGTGGCCCGGCTGCGCAGTCCGCGGGGGCTGGCCGCCCTGCCCACCATCCTGGGCGGCATCGGTCAGGGAGTGGAGACGAACACCGACCCCGAGGCGCTGCTCGCCCTGCGGCCCTACCTGTCCGACCTCAAGCTTACCTTCGCCACGCTGCCCACCAACACCATTCGCGGCAGCTTCAACCTGGCGGTGGACCGGGAGCGTCTGGCGCAGATCTGGGGCGACCAGGCCGCGCCCGCCGCCGACACACCGCAGGTCCGGGTGAGTATTGTGGATGCCAGCGGCGCGAACCTGGGCGGGGGACTGGCGCGCGCCCTGCAGGTGCTCGGGTACGGGCAGGTCACGGTGCGCGCCGCTCCGGCCAGCCGCGAGGCCAGCACGGTTTTTACCGGCCAGGACGTCGCCGACGCCAATGCTCTGGCCGCGGCGCTGGATCTGCCCCGCCTGCAGGGTGAACGTTTCCCAGTCGGAGCCGGCGAGGTCGGTATCCTGTTGGGCACCGACGCCCGCGCCCACCTTGCGGCCCTGGCTCCCCTCGCCACCTCACCCACCCCCTCAACGGAGACTCCATGACCCCCACAACCCCCTCATCCAGCACCCCCACCAGCGCCAACCAGCGCCACACCGACCTGACTCAACTGCGCGCCATCGTGGACGCCGCCCGCGAGCGCCGCGCCGAGAACCTCACCGTGCTCGACCTCTCGGAGGTCAGCAGCACGCTGGAGTACTTCGTGTTGTGCACCGCCACCGCCGGCCTTCAGCTCAATGCCGTGCAGGAGAACATCCGCGAGAAGGCCATGGAGGCCGGATTGCCGCGTCCCAGCGTGGAGGGCCCCAGCGAGCGCTGGCTGCTGCTCGCGTTCGGCGGCAGCATCGTGGTGCACATCATGACCAAGGAGGCCCGCGAGTACTACGACCTCGAGGGCCTGTGGAGCGACGCCCGGATGCTGGACTTTCCCGAAACCGAGGACTGAAGCATCGCTCGTCGTGCGCCGCCCGGTCACCTGCCGGGCGGCGCACACTGTTGTGTGGCGGGCATCACTCCGGCTCCGGCCCTCTTGGGAACTCCTGAATGCCTCCTGTAGACGGCCTGAACTTTCATGATGTTCACTGCGTCGCTGTGGGGAACTTCCTGCCAACACGCACGCTCGTGTTGGCGGCTTGACACACACTCCTGTTCCAAAAGTTCACCCTGTAAGGTGGAGGTACAACTCATGAACACCAACAATCTCAGGGCAGGAGTCTTGGGCGGTCTGGCAGGGGGTCTGGTCTTCGGCATGATGATGGCCCTGATGGGCATGTTGCCCATGATCGCCGGGCTGGTGGGCAGTTCCAGCGCTTTGGTCGGCTTCCTGGTGCATCTGGTCATCAGCGCTTTGATTGGGCTGGGCTTTGCCGTGGTTCTGGGCGGGCGGGTGCATTCCTACAGTTCGGGAGCTGTGCTGGGAACCCTGTACGGCGCACTGTGGTGGGTCCTGGGGCCGTTGCTCCTGATGCCGCTGATGATGGGTATGGGTCCCCAGTTTGCCAGTGCGCTGAGCTCGCCGAACCTGATGAGCTTGCTGGGGCATCTGATCTTCGGTGTCCTTCTGGGAACCACCTTTGCGGCCCTGACGGCCAGGAATGCTCCCCGGCCCAGCGTGACTTCCTGAAACCAGTGGCCTGATCAGGCGGCCAGCTTTTCCGGAGCGCCACAGTTGACTGCTGAGGGATGACCTACACTGAAAGACCACCCGTGTTCCTGACCCATTCCTTACTGCTGGGCGGCGGGCCTGAACCGCTGCCCAGCAATGTCTGCATGCCAGCGCCGAGTTGTGAGTGAGATGAAAAAGAGCCTCCCCGATCCTGGCCGCACCCTGCTGTCTTTGCTGGGTGTGGGACCGTTTGTTCGCCGCGAGCAGCCGGTGTGGTCCCTGCAGGGCACCCGGTGGTCCGGCCTGCTGCCCGATGAAGACATGCGGATCATGGGCCAGATCTGTCCGCCGGTTCCCTACCAGCGCGATGAGCGTGTGTACCGACATGGTGATCCGGCCAGCAGCCTTTACATCCTGCTGGAAGGTCATGTGAAGCTGACGCAGCCTACCTGGCTGGGTGGAGAGCGGGTGGTGTCGGTATGCGGTCCAGATGATTTTTTTGGGGAGAACTTTTTAACAGGAGCCGATGTCTGTCAGGCCCATGCCATCTGTCTGAGTGACCAGGCGGTGGTGTGTCCGGTGAGTCGCCCTCAGTTTCTGGAGGTCGCTGCCCGGTTGCCCAATGTCGCCCTGAATCTGGCGATGGTGCTTGCCCGCCGAAACGCCGATCTGGAATACAAACTTCAGGCCATGACCCAGCCGGTGCAGGTGAGACTGGCACGGGTCATGGTGGAGCTGGCGCTGCACCATGGCGAGGAGCTCCGCGCAGGCAGGTATCACCTCACCCTGGATCTGCGGCATGACGAGATTGCCAGCATGGCCAATGCCAGCCGTGTGAGCGCGACCCAGGCCATCAGCGCGTGGCGCTCACAGCAACTGGTCATGGGGACCCGCGGCGACTACCACATCGACGTGGGCGGTCTGGAACAGCTGATCGAGAAGCTGGAGCTCGCTGCCTTGAAGTGACGGCGTGGGGTGTGTGCGGCGCAGGCACGCTTCGATGAGTTCTGCAGCTCCTAGTTTTGCAGCTCCAGCGCCTCACGGATGCCCTCGGGCAGTTCCTGGGTCACGCGGTCCAGCGTGCGGCTGGCGGCGGCGCGCACCATCTTCTCGAAGGCCGCGCCGCCCCAGCCCTGGGCCTCGGGGATGCTGAGGTGGGCGCGGAACTGAAAGTGGAACACCACCTCCACCACCCGGCCGGGAGTGCGGTCCCCGTCCGGCGGGGTCCCTTCCAGAACCTGCGCGTGTCCGCTGACCTCCACCCAGGCGCGTTCATCCGGAAGGGCCTGGGGGGTCAGCGTGGCGCCGTCTGGGGTGGCCGTCAGCCGACTCACAAACGGCAGGTCGGCCTCGCCCAGCACGGGCAGGGGCACCACCAGTTCGCCGCGTACCTCGCCGTCCCCGGCGCTCAGCCCCCGCAAAAAGCGCAGGCGTGCGAGCGTGCGGGCCGGGTCGCGCACGAAGTCCAGCGCCTGCAGGGCCGTGCCGGGGGCCGGCAGGGTAAAGTGCCGCTCCGCCTCAATGATCACGCGCGCGTCCTGGAGGCTGCCATCAGCGGACCGCGCCGGCGAAAGCGGGGCGCGGCATCAGTCGACCCACTCGATCACGACCCGGCCCTCGTCCAGGGCCGAGCGCAGTTCGGCGTCGCCCGCGCTGCGCAGCCGGGGCAGGTGGGCAAAGCGCGGAGTGGCCGAGGCGTAGCCCAGGCGCACGACCACCTCGTCACTCACCTCATCCTTGCCGATGCGCCAGACGAGCTGCCCGCCCAGGGCCTCAAGGTCCAGGCCCAGCCGCTCCGCCGCCATCTCGGGGGCCGCCTGCTTGTCCTGCAGGGGCTCCTCCGCCTGCTGGGCCGCGTCCGGCGGCGTGGCGTCGGGGTCGGGCACAGAAGACCGGTCGCTCATGCGGGCCATTGTACGCGCCCGCCGGAACGGGTGTAGAACGGAGGCCATGACGCCTGACCTGCCTGCCGACCTGCCCGCTGATCTGGCCGCCGCGTCCCCGCCGGTGTCGTGGCGCACCGTGGAAACCCGCGTGGGCCTGGAGGATCTGCCCGCCTTCCACCGCGCCTTTCTGACCTGGCGCGGGGTAGAGGGCGCCCCCGACATGCCGCTGCGCTGCGTGTCGCAGCGGGTGGAGGCCGAGCTCAACCGGCTGGTGCAGGGCGGGGTGGCCCGCCGGGAGAACGGGGACTGGCTGCTGGACCCCGGGACCCTGGCCGATTTTCCGGCGTACCGCGCGCTGATGTTCTCCTGACCCAGGCGGATGTGCCCGCCGCGCGGCCGGACCCGTTACCCTGACCGCATGAGCCTGTTCCTCCCGCCCGCGCCCACCACGGAGCGCCCATGAGCCTGCGGATTCTGGGCGGCACCGCCCGGGGCCGCGCCATCCAGGTGCCGGCCAGCGCCCGGCCCAGCGGCGCGCGCATCCGCAAGAGCCTGTTTGACCTGCTCGCGGCCCGTGCGCCCGGCGGCACGTTTCTGGACCTGCACGGCGGCAGCGGCGCGGTGGGGCTGGAGGCCGCCAGCCGGGGCTATGCGGTCACCCTGATCGAGAAGGACGCCCGCGCCGTCCGCGCGCTGGAGGCCAACGCCCGCAGCCTGGACCTGCGGGTCCGCATCCTGCGCGGCGACGCCCTGGGCGTGCTGCCCCGGCTGGGGCACTTTGACCTCGTGTTCAGCGACCCCCCTTACGAGGCCGATATTCCGGCCCTGACCGCGCGGCTGCTGGGCAGCGGTGTGGTGGCGGCGGGCGGCCTGCTGATCTGCCAGCACCCGGACCGCGTGACCCTGCCCGAACATCCCGGCCATGACCGCGAGGTGCGCGAATACGGCAGCAACACCCTGACGCTGTACCGCCCGGTTGCGGCGGGCAGAGAGGGCGATAAGGTGGGAGACGCATGAACGCCGTCTTTCCCGGTTCCTTTGATCCCATCACCAGCGGCCATATGGACGTGCTGACACGGGCCAGCCGCATCTTTGACCACGTTACGGTGACGGTGATGCACAACGCCCGCAAGCAGGGCCGGCACCTGTTCACCCTGGACGAGCGCCTGGAAATCCTGGAAAGCGCCACCGGCCACCTGGAAAACGTCAGCGTGGACTCCTTTGATGGACTGCTCGTCGACTACATGTCCAGGTCCAGTCAGGACAAGGGCATCATCATCCGCGGACTGCGGGCGGTGAGCGACTACGAGTACGAATTGCAGATCGCCCACCTCAACCGCCAGATCGGCGATACCGAGACGGTGTTCATCATGGCGGCCACCCGCTGGAGCTTCGTGAGCAGCTCCATGGTGCGTGAGATCGCGAGCTACGGCGGCGACATCAGCGAGATGGTGCCGCATGCCAGCGCGCAGGCGCTGCGGCACAAACACGCCGACATCTATGCCGAGCGCGACATGCAGCAGCGGGCACAGCGCGAGAGCCGCCTGCCGTGAGCGCGGCGGCCAGGCCAGAGCGTCAGACCTGAACCGTGGCCTGGGCCGCTTGCGTCTGGGCCGCTCGGCGCAGCGTCTCTGTCCGGTCGGTCTGCTCCCAGGGAAATTCGGGGCGTCCGAAGTGTCCGTAGGCAGCGGTCTGCGCGTAGATCGGGCGCTGCAGGTCCAGCTGCGCGATGATCGCCTGGGGGCGGGCATCGAAATGCGCCTCGACCAGCCGGGTCAGGTCACCGTCGGCGAGTGTCCCCGTGCCGTAGGTATCCACCCGCAGGCTGACCGGATGCGCGCGGCCGATGGCGTAGGCCACCTCCACCAGGGCGCGGCGGGCCAGACCGGCGGCCACCACGTTCTTGGCGATGTAGCGGGCGTAGTACGCCGCCGAGCGGTCCACTTTGGTCGGGTCCTTGCCCGAGAAGGCCCCGCCGCCGTGTGGCACGGCCCCGCCGTAGGTATCCACGATGATCTTGCGCCCGGTCAGGCCGGTGTCGCCGTGCGGACCGCCAATCACGAAGCGGCCGCTGGGGTTGATGAAGTACTTGGTGTCCCCGGTCAGCAACTCGGCCGGAATCACGGCGCGGATCACGTGTTCGAGCATGTCGGCCCGGATGGTTTCCTGGGTGGTGTGCTCGTCGTGCTGGGTGCTGATAACCACGGTATCCACGCTGACCGCGCCGCCCTCGTGCGGCTCGCCGTCACGGACCACCGTGACCTGGGCCTTGGCGTCGGGGCGCAGGTAGGGCAGCGTGCCGTCCTTGCGCAGCCCGGCGATCCGGCGCGTCAGCGCGTGCGCCAGCGAGATGGGCAGCGGCATCAGCTCGGGGGTCTCGTCGGTGGCGTAACCGAACATCAGGCCCTGGTCGCCCGCGCCGATGCGGCTGTGGGCGTTCCGGGGGTCGGCCTGCTGCTCGGGCGTCATCTCGCGCCACTCCTCCGAGGTATCCACCCCGGTGGCAATTTCCGGCGACTGCTCGTGGATGGACACAAGCACCGCGCTGTACTCGGCGTCAAAGCCATAGTTGGCACGGGTATAGCCCACGGTCTTGACGGCCTCGCGCACGGTCTTCTGAATGTCCACATGGGCCGTTTCGGCGCGGACCTCGCCGGCCACGACGGCCATACCGGTCGTGAGCAGCGTTTCCACCGCGACCCGGCTGCCGGGCTCCTGGCGCAGGAACTCGTCCAGGATGCTGTCCGAGATGAAATCCGCGAGTTTGTCCGGGTGACCTTCCGAGACCGATTCCGACGTATAGAACTTCCGCATGTCTGCTCCTGATGCGCGCTGGGGGGCGTCTCACAGAACTTGACCTGGAGAGGGATGGCGCTGTGTACCCGGCACGGCGTCCGCCTCATGCCCGAGGCGGACTCCTGCAGGGTAACGCAGGCTCCGCCCGCCGAAAAGGACGAAGGCCATGCTGTCCGGAACTGTCATCCCCGCGCGGGCCTCCATGCAGGAATGTTCAGGGCGTTCTCATCCGCCTAGGGTGTGTCCGCAAACCCTGGAGGCAGTGTAAAAATGACGTGTGGTTCGGCGTTACGAGTTGACCGATGAGCAGTGG